>JAZUCR010000476.1:0-2151 GCA_045639225.1 Victivallales bacterium | reverse complement strand
ATTGCCAGTTACCTGTATGTTTTCGGCGATGAATACGAAGTCACTGCCGTGATGGATATGAACGATGCCGCCGCGAAACAGCGTCTGCAGGAGAAACAGGTCCTTCTGAGCACTGACTGCCGGTTTTATCCGGATATCAATGCGTTCCTCGCCGCGAATCCGCAGCTGGACGGCATCATCATCGGCACCTACTGCACCTATCATACCGAGATGGCGTGCGCGCTCGAGCCGCTGCATATCCCGCTGTATATCGAAAAACCGGTCGCAGTCTCCCTGGATCAGATCCGGCAGCTGGAACGCACTTTCCGCAATTCCAAAACTCCGGTGCAGGTATCTCTGCCGATGCGGCTGTGTCCCCTGACGGTCCGCGCCAAGGAGATCATCGATTCCGGCCGTCTGGGACGCATCCATCAGGTTGTCGGCTACGAGGACACCGACGGCAGCATCTATTTCACCACCTGGTTCCGCGATGCGGAAAAAACCGGCGGCATGTTCATGCAGAAAGCGGTCCACGATATCGATTATCAGATCTTTCTGAGCGGGATCGAACCGGACAAAGTCTGCGCCATGCGCGAGAAGGTCTGCCATATCGGCGACAAGGATTATGAACAGACCTGCGAGACCTGTCCGGACAGCCACACATGCAATTTCGGCCCCGAATACTATTTCAACAAAATCGGCGCTTACCGCTCTTTCGGCGAAGCGGCAAAAATGCTTTCGGGCGTGTATTCGCCGGACAAACAGTTCCTGCGGAAAAAATTCTGCGCCGTTTCCCGCGATATCGCGATCGAGGATGTCGGCGAATGCATCATCCGCGGTAAAACCGGCTGTCATCTGGTGCATACGCAGAATTTCATCGCCACGGCCGCGGCGGCGCGGCGCGGTGCCCGTTTCGTGGGACAGTTCGGTTCGCTGGAGATCGATTTCAACCACGGCGAACTGCATTTCTATTCTTCGATCAATTCCGATGTCGAACACAGCAAAGTCAGCGGCGGACAGCTCAGCCATTACGGCGGCGACCGTCAGCTGATCAAGAACTTCCTCCGGACGATGAAGACCGGCGAACGCAGTTCGACCGACCTGATCACAGGTAACGGACTGCTCGGCACGCTGGCCTGTCTGTGCGCCCGGGAATCCGCCGATATCGGACAGTTCGTCCCGGTCAAGCTGTAATAAATCAGCAGAAAATTACCCGGCTCATTTCCGGTTTTTCAGCACGAAAATCAAGGTCGGAATGAACCAGAAGACCAGGGCACCGCAGCTGATCAGGAACAAATTGAACCAGCCGATGTTGAAGACCAGCGTCAGCGCAAGCGCGGTCCACAGTCCGCCGCCCATGAACGGTTCATGCAGAAGCTGTTTGTAGCCGAAGGATTCGGCGGCGACCGTCTTGTTTTCCGGATCGACCGTGCGGAGCAGGAGCAGACCCGTGGCCGTCACCCCCAGCGACTGGCCGAATTCGGCGATGGCGCGTTCGAACCAGGCTTCCTTGAAGAGTCTCGGCGCCAGATACACCACCAGGATCACGCTCCACAAGGTGCCCGCGGCGATCAGAACCAGCAGTGACTGCCAGTTGGCGGCGACCACGGAGATCTGGATCGTGGCGACCGCTGAGACCACGAGGAAATCCAGCGCGGCGCCGGCCAGACGCTGCATCTGTCCGTGGTCGATCAGGACGTGCGCTTTGACTTTTTCCATGCCTTTCTGCATGACCAGACCGCCGATCATGCAGAGCGGGAAGAGCGGAAAACCGCTGAAGATCCGTTTGCCCGTGCTTTTCGGGAACACTTCGATCTCCAGCAGCTGGAAACCTTTCAGCATGAGGTAGCCGAGCAGGATCGCCAGTCCGATCAATGCAATATGCCACGCCAGCGAGTCGATCGAATCGCAGAAGACGGTCTGCTTTCCGGCATCGGGACGGTTCAGCAGACGGTAGACGCCGCGCTGTTCATGACGGCCGCGGTCGTCGAAGGTGCGCACGTTGACCACCACGCCTTTGCGCTGCGCCCAGTTGACCAGCACCATGCCGATCACGATTCCGAGCACCATGCCGGCGGTCGCCATCGTGTAGCCGAGCGCGATCCCGTCGCTCCATTTGAATGCTTCGAAGGTCGAGGTCAATCCGCCGACTGGTCAAGTCGGAGGCCAAGC
>JAZUCR010000475.1:0-2505 GCA_045639225.1 Victivallales bacterium | reverse complement strand
GAACCACGCGACACCGTTTTCCCGCTTGACCAAATCAGCGTCGGAGACAAAGGAATCCTCGAAATCGACGGTCAATCCTTCTACTGTGAGGTTGCGGCAGCCGAACGCGCACAGCGGGGAAATGCGGCCGTGGAAAATGAGATGCGCCTGATCGCCGCGCACGGTGAAATCCTCCAATCCGTCCAGCAGCATGGCGATGGTCTTGACGCCTTCGTCGTTATTGGAAAAATAACAATACCGTCCGGAACACCCTTCGGGATAGAAATGATATTCACCCGATGGGAAGAATATTTCCTTTTCCCCGCTTTTCAAGGCGGCATCCAGTGCCAGTTTCCAGCGGACGGCATCGTTACCGCCGTCCGGAAAATCCGTGATCGCAATGCTCATGATCCAGCCTCCATAGCACGGAATTCATAAACCCTTGCGCAGGGGTCACCATTGGTCGCCGTGACTACCAGCCGGAGTTTTTCTGTTTTGATTGGATCGAAAGAGTGGATACGGCGGCGCTGATGATTGCCGGAAAATCTTGACAAAATCATCCACTGACCATTTTGCAGATACTGAAGTTCATAATCCCGGACACATTCGGCGGGGACCCCGCAGTAACACGGTTTATCCAGATTGGTGTCAAAAATCAGTTCAACTTTTCCGATGCATTTTTTACCGTTGAAATCAAGTTCCAGCCATTGCGGCATGCCTGGCTCGGAAATCCACAGATTCGGAGAACTTTCCGTGGGTCTTGCCAGTCCGTTGACGGCATTTTCCGCCGGATAGATCCGGAGCGGCGGAATGGTTTCAAAACACCAGTTTTCGTTGTTCAGATAACAGCCGTCAAGTTTCCGATCCAAGCCGGGCAGATAGCGGCGGTGCAGAGCCACTGAAACATCTGGGACTTGCGGCAGGCGGACCGCGTAACATCGTCCGGGAACAGTTGGCGCCTGGAAGTGGAATTCGGCAATACCGTTTGCGGCGGATGACCGGGCGGAGGCGATCGTTTTTTCCTTATCGTCCAGCAATTCCGCTTCGATGGGATCAGAAATGTTTCCTTCAAGCCGGATCCTGACGGTTTCCAAGATCTTTTCCGAAGCGATGAACCTCTGGACCCTCCGACGGTCTGGCGGCGGGATGTCACAGGGGTCTTTGGTGTTCTTTTCAGGGGCGGTCAGCGGTTCCGAGGAAGTCGGTTCCGGCATACGCAATGTCAATTCGCTGGAGGCGGCAGCTGCGGCAGGCAGTCCTTTGACCGGGATCGGCAAAATCGGCAGAACGGAATCATCTTGCGCCAGCATCGTCTGCAATTCGCGGATATGCTGCTGTCCGATCTCCCTTGGAGAAACGCCGTATTTGTGCATCAGGACCGCCGCTGCTGCGACAGCCTGGGCGCAGACTGCGCAAGTAGCCATGACCCGGGTCGAACCCAGTGCGACATGTGTCACGCTGATGTTGCGTCCGGCCATCAGCAGATTGTCGATATTGCGCGAATAGAGACAGCGGAACGGTATCGGATAGGTTCCCGGGAAAATGAACGGCGGTGGGCTTCCCGGATGTCCTTTCCCGAAAACACCTTCCGGCGGATGGATGTCGATCGGCCAGCCTCCGTAAGCGACCGTGTCGGGAAAATCGGGGTGATCCGTCAGATCATTCTGATTCAGCACGTAATCTCCGATCAACCGTCTGGATTCGCGTTTCCCCGGGATGGAAGAGATCCAGTTTATGGCATAATTTGCCGCATTGTGCTCCCCGCCGTTTTTGACATGATCCCATACGCCGTACAGGATGGAAAGAAGCTTGCGGTAGATTTCCTCATTGTCGGCAATGGTGTCAAGTTCCCCGCCGTATTCCAGCCACCAATATCCCTGTTTCGGATTCGTATGGACACGATAAGGCAGATCGCTGTCGCTGGTGATTTTCATTGCCCACGGCGGCGGGGTGAAGGGAACCGGATGTCCCAGGTCGATCGCCCTGAACGCGATGGAAGAGCCCATGGTCTTTTTATCGGCTTTTTCCGGGGCAAGGGATTCGCCGAATTCATTCCGGCTCTCGCGTCCCATGCGGAATTCCGCCCCCGCGGCAGATCCGAGGAAAGAATCCCCGCTGCAGTCGATATATGTCGGTGCAATAATACGGTGAGTGATTTCGCTGCCGAGGGTCCGTGCCGTAACGGAAGCGATACGGCTGCCGTCCATTTCGATTTCGTATGCTTCGGTATTGAGCAGAAGAGTCAGATCCGGTTCGCGTTCCGCCCATTCCCGCAAAACCAGACTCCAATGCTGTTCCCAGCCGTTGGCGCGGCGGTAATAGGCTTCCAGTTTCATTTCTTCAAGAATGCCGCATTCACGTGCATTGCGGTTCACATATTCCTGTGCGCCGTTGATGCATGCACCGTCAGAATTGCAGGAACATTCCGAACTGGACGGTCCGCCCAGGACAGGACGGTTCTGCACCAATACGGTTTTCAATCCGTGCCGGGCTGCGGCAATGGCGGCGACGGTACCTGCCACGCCG
>JAZUCR010000474.1:0-8593 GCA_045639225.1 Victivallales bacterium | reverse complement strand
ACCAGATGCGGGAATGCCGCGGCGGCGGAACCGTAGGCGGCGGTGCCGAAGATCGCCTGGTCTTCCATGAAGACGCCTTCATCGTCCGGTTTGTTCTTGCTGATCAGGGCGGCTTCCTTGGATTTCTGGAGCGCGATCGGTTTGATCGGTCCGCCGCAGCTCATCAGGCGCCAGTGGTTGGCGTAGGAGCCGACGAAGCGCTTGTTGATGATCAGTTTGGCGAGCCCCTTGCAGGAGTTCTTGACCGTGATCTTGCCCTGGCCGTCGATCTCGTATTCGTTTTCGAGGATGTCGCGGGCGGCGAATTCCAGACCGGGACCGACCATCAGCACATCAGGCTGGACGGCCAGCGGTTCGCCGGCATGGCCGCAGTAGGACTGCATGGTCTGCCAGGCGGTCTTGAAGGTCGCGGCGGAAAGCGCGCTGGTGGTCTTGTTGCAGATCGTGGATTTGCCGTATTTGCGGTCGGTGGCGAAAAAAGCCTTGCCGTCGATCCAGGAATCGGGATTCAGGATCGCCGCGGCAGCGAGCTGGTCCCAGAGCGCCTTGGCGGCGACTGCCATCTGCTGGATCGCGGTCATATACATGCCCCAGTTGTCGGTTTCGATCTCCCGGACCTTGATGCCGACGGTTTCCTCGAAAGCATCTTCAGTCATGGTGATCATTTTGCCTTCCAGATTCTTGATCTGGCGGGCGCCGAGCCATTTCCTCATGCAGGAGAACTGTTCCATGAAGGGCAGTTTGACAGTCGTATGGGCGGAATCGCCGACGATCATGCAAAACTGTTCATACACGGTGGGCGCGGCTTCGAAAGCGTTTTTGAAAGCCATGTCATAAGCGATTTTCATGGCTTCGAATTTTTCAGCGGTAAGATTCATTGTGCAAACCTTTTCAAAGTTTCAAGTTGAAAGTTTCAAGACTTTGTCAGACTGGTCGGACTGGTCGGACCGGTCGGACAATTGCGGAAAACAGGCTTATCCTTCGGTGTTCGGTGCCACGATGCCGGCAGCCTTGACCGCGTTCGGGGTGATCTCCACGGCGACTCCGTCGGCGGTGACATCGATCACGATGCCGACGGGAATGTGATTGCTGCCGCCGACCTTGCCGACGGTGTGGTCGTCCACGACATACGCGGCCGCGCCGATATCCGCGACGGTGAGTTCTTCGGAACTGGTGCCATTGTCAAACAGAAATACGCCGGTCCGGATCACGAGATTGTCTCCGGCTCCGACCGTGGCTTCAGCACGGCCGAGGACGACCAGATTGGCGGTATCGGAAGCGGGGACGGCTTTGCCGCTGGAATTCTGTGCGGCGATCGCGCCGGCATAGACCGTGCTGCCGTCATTGACGACCCGTTCGAAGTTGTAGTGGAGAGCGCCGACATGAAGTTCGGCCGTGTTGCGTGCTTCAGAGAGAGCGGACATGATTATTTACCTTTCCGTTTGAGGTATTCGGTTTCAGCGTCTTTTACTCCTGCGTTGCGGAGTGAATCGATCGCGATGCGGTCGACCGCGGAGAGCGCGGCGGCATCCGGTTTGCGTTCCGGCGTCTTGTGATCCAGCGGAGCGGGGAATTTCGGCCCGGCATGATCCAGATACGCGCTCAGCGCTTTGCTGTCCAGGCTGTTCACATACTCCATGTCGGAGTCCACGATCTTGCGTTCGGCGCGGCCTTTGGCGACCAGGTCGGCGTGGGCCTTCTTTTCGTTCTCCTCCGAAATTTTGTCAAGCTGCGCCTGTTTCTCATCGGCGGAGACGGCTTTTTCGGTTTCGGCTTTCAGGGCGGCGATCACCTCATCCAGGGATGCGGCGGGATCCAGGCCCAGCAGCTGCTTGACCTGTTCGATCAGGGAGGCTTTCTCCTCGACTTCGCAGGCGATTTTGTCTTTCTCCTCATCGGAGGTTTCGGCACCCAGCGCGATCGCGTCGCGCCCGGTCAGACGCATCAGCGCCTTTTCCAGTTTGGTCATGTTTTCCTTTCCGTCCGACAGGTCGGACAGTTTCGTTGCGGATGCGGCAAGCGCATCCAGGTTATTTATGGCCGGGGTATTGGTCATTGCGACCGATGTGACCCGGAGCGATCCGTGATCGAGTCCCCGGATGACCGGGGAAAAGTATTTGTAGATCTTCTCCTTGAGCATTTCGTAAGCTGCGGGATTCCATTTGACGCGGATCCGGAGATCCCCGCCGGAGAGCATCAGCGAGCCGAAGCCAAGCGCGGCCACGCCGCCGGGGAAGAGTTTCAGCGTTTCGGATTCATCCAGTTTCTTCTGTTCGGCCAGGATGAAGAGATAATGTTCCGAATCGACCGGGATCAGTTCGCCTTTTTTGGCGTGGTAATCCATGATCCGATCCATGTCTTCGGCCGTGATTACAAGTTCGGCATCCCGGCCTTCGTGGCAGAGCTGGTTGCGGCCGGTATGCAGCAGGGTCCATTCAAGGGGCACGCCGTTTTCGTCCCGGACCACGCCGGGCGATTCGGAGGAAAGAGAGATCCAGTTCATTGTGCAAACCATTTAAGAGTTTCAAGTTTCAAGATTCAAGATTCAAGATTTTGTCGGACGGGTCGGACGGGTCGGACGTGCATTCAGACGGAGCCCTGTTTGACAGTCAGGCCGACAGCCAGCGCAGTCACCTGGGAATCAGGATTGGCCGCGACACAGTCGTCCGGATAATACCAGACGCCGTTGATTTCGCGTCCGTCCGCTGGGAAGAGCTGCATCAGTTCGGATGCGGACTGCTGGATCGACAGGGCGCGGTCATCGCTGCCGGCCTTGAAGCGGTCGACCAGAACCAGCGTGAATTCGGCGGTATTGGTGAAGGCATCTCCGTCATATTTCAGGCCGTCGAAAACGATGATGACCCCCGGAAGTTTTTCGGGGTTGATTGCCTGGATCTCTTTGAGCAGCTGGTCGGAGGTCTGGAGGGCCGAGATCCGGATGGTCCTGAAATTGGGGGTCAAAAGGGTTTTGAGGTCGTTTGCGATTTCATTCAGTTTGCGCATGACAACACCTGGGGTTACAAGATTCAAGTTTTTATCGGACTTGTCGGACGGGTCGGACAGGTCTGACGATCACGGAAAAGGGCCGCTGCCGGGAGGCCAAAAAAGGAAGGAAAAAAAGCACTCCCGGCAGCGGCGATGCGCTGTGGCAGGCATTCGTCCCGCGAACTTGTCGGACAAGTCGGACGGGTCCGACGATCGCGGAGAAAAAGGGCGTACCCGGGATACAAGCGGAAATATCCCGGGTACGATTCTCGAGTAGTGAGGTGCATTACTGAGAGAAAATCTCGCTGATATATTGTTCGGTAAGATCTTTGACTTCCCATTCCTCGGGCCACCAGGGACGGGGTTTCTGCGGCCGGGTCTCCGGGACCAGCGCGAATTTGGGAACGTATTTCCGATTGCGGCCTCTGCCCTGATAATCAAGCAACACCCAGCCCGGACCGTATTTCCGGGGGCGAAACACCGGCTCGCCCTTCGGGGTGTGCCAGGGAACCTCCTTCGGTCCTTTTTTTTTCAGTTTCTTATCGAGAGGAATGGCCAGATATTTACGCAGCCGGGCACGGATCACGCCGCCGGTGTGGACGTGTTCGGCGATGTGACTGTCGCTGTAAACTCTCGCGGACGCCGGGTTCACTTCTTCATGGACGCTGGGAAGGATCTCCCGCTGCCAGAAGGAACGTCCGCCGGACTTGGCGGCGGCTTCCTGCGCCCTTTTCCTGGCGAGATTCTTTACGGCAATCGCCCAGGCACGCATAAACCGCTCGGGGGAGATTTTCCGCAGCTTTGCCATGGTTTCGGCATCATCCACTTTGATTTTTATTTCCATTTTTTCAAAAACTCCATTTGAATTTCGCAGACTGGCGTCTATATTATTGGCGAAGACGGTTTGGCGTTACGAGTAGACTACATGTTAGAGGGCTGGCGCCGGACTGTCCAGAAGGTTTGAGTGTTACGAGCAGGCCACATGTTGGAAGCTGGCATTCAGGCCTTCGTTTTTTTCCGGTCGAGCTGAGACTTCCAATAGGCTGTCTTGCGGTCTTTGTCCGTTTCAACCTTCGGATTCCCGTTTTCATCGATGACAGTTTTCGGTCTGCCCCAAATCCCCCATTGTCCTTCACCGTAAGACGCAGAGGAGCGATGCCAGCTCATCAGCCGGAATTTTCCGGTCTGGTCGTCATACCGCAGGACACAATAAGACTTCGTATCCGGATCGAAAAACGTAAGTATCTGCCGGAATTTTTTACCCTGATCTTCAAACGTCACGCTGACCTGCGACTGCGGATTGCCGAGCGTGGCGCGGATGATCCGTTCACCTTCCGCGGGGTCGACAAAGACTTCCTTATGATGGATCCAGTTATGGATGAGACCATCACCCTTGTCTCCAATATCCAGAATGACCGGCACATCCTTCGCGTTGATCCCCGCGTTGGTGCAGGTATCTCCGGAGATGCTGCCGACCTGGATCTCGCCGGGAAAATTCTGCCGGATGGATTCCGGAAGTTTAACTCGATCCTCTTTATTGTTGTCTTTGAACAGCTCATCCTGCCGCTCATATCCCGGCTGGCGCTTCGGATCCCATTGCGCTTTGGCGGCGGACGCCTGGGCATCGGGCTGGATCCGCTGCATGGCGGCGGTCATGTCGTTCAGTCCGGACAGGTCCGCGCGCGGATAAACCTGTTTCGGACTGGACACGATCATGCCCATTTTCCGGATCTCGCCGTGCCGGACGGAATCGGCCATGCTCTGCACGACTTCCGTTTTGTCCTTAAGCACCGAAGCATCCGGCCGGAAAGCGTTTGAGGGATTGAACATAAAACCGCTTTCGGCATCGTAAGTTGCCTGTCCGGGAGGCTGAACGCCTCCGGTTTTCTCCGCTTCCCGTTCGCCGCGCTTCTTCGTGACCTGTTCGCCCCAGCAGCGGCAGTTGTAGTCCCATTCGCCGGGCATGTGGGTCTGGAGAAACGGATCATCGACTCTGAAGACCTTGCCGTCCAGCGCCTTGTGCGAAGGACGCACCCAGCCGTCACGGTTTGCATGATAGATGATATACGGGAAATCGTCCTTGTTTTCCTGCCAGGACTGCCATTCAGCGACGCCGCGCGCCATCTGGCGCTGGGTCTGCAGGATTTGTTCAGCCCGGCTGCGGCGCATCAGCTGCCGTGCGATCTCGTCCGGACTGCCGGAGGCGATCTTCCGGATCTTTTCCTGGGCTTCCTGCAGGGTCAGAGAGCCGTTTACATAACCGTCAGAGATCTCCCGGAGCGGGTTGGCGATCGCCGCCACGGAAAGTTTGGAAACATAGAAAGCGCGGGAATTGATCTCCTCGCCGATCGCTTTCAGTTCCGCCGTGCTTTTGCCGGTGACGAGCGTCACGCGGTTCTGCAACCATTCCGCAGCTGTGTTATTCATCATAATTCCTTTTGACTCTGCTGTGATTCAGGCCGTCGAGATAACCGGCCATCAGTTCCCGCTGCACTGCCGCGGCAAAAACATCCAGATCGATTTCCGGATCTTCGATCAGCCGGTCCAGTTTCTGCTTGAAAGCAGCCGGATCGGTCTCGGAAGAGAGCGCGGCAAGTTTTTCGGCACATTTGCCGTAAACTTTCTGCGCAAACTCGGTCTCATTTTTTTCGGACCGGTCGGACCGGTCGGACAGAGCCTTGACGTTGTTTTCATCGACATCCAACGCTTCGGCGACAGCTTCTGACTCGGCATTTTTCAGTGTGATCGGCTGTCGGATTCCTCCGGTCGCCTCCCAAGCTTTCTTGACTTCCGGTGACATCGCCGGCAGACCGAGTTCAGCACGGGTCTGTTCTTCAATTTCCGGCGTAGCGGTCAGCAGACCAGCACGGATCGCAACACCCATCGCGTCATATTTCTGCTTCAAGTTCAGATTGTGCGCCGCATCCGGATCTTCCGTCGGACTTGTCGGACCAGTCGGACCGGTCAGACTGAACTGCTGTGCAGGCGCTTCGTAGCGCAATTTCAGGCCGAAGCGTTCGGAAAGCTCCTGCGGATCGGCTTTGAAACCGGCCTGGGAAAGAGTGTTCACCATATTGGCGATGCGTTCCAGATCCGCGGGAGGTTCTACTTTGAAATGGATCCGGGGGACAGCGGCATCCCGGAAATGGAATTCGGTCCACGGTGCGGCGATCTGCGCCCGGACCGTGGCTTCGACGGCGCGGGCGTCCGCTTCCAGGATGTCCTGCCGGACGGCGGTCTGGGCGTCGCCGTTGCTCATGCCGGAACTGTCCGAGGAACTGGCCAGCTGTCCGACCAGCAGAGTATAAATCGCGTTATGGGTAAACTCCAGGGCGCGGAAATAGACATTGTCGCCGCCGGTATTGGCTGCATTCAGCAGTTCCAGTTCGGTGGACTTGGTGAAGACGCCGCCTCCGTTGGGTCCGAAGTTGCGGATCAGGGAATGGAGGACCTGCCGTTCGTTCTCCCAGGCGTTCTGATCGACCTTCGCCACCACGAATGGCATGCCGAAGCGTTCGATGAAGCTGAACAGGTCCTTGATGGGCCAGTTCTGGAAACAGTGGAGCCAGGCGAGGACGCGGATCAGACCGGACCGGGCCGGATCGGCTTTCCTGCGGAACTGATGGAAAACGAAACGGTTGCGCGCTTCCTCATCCGGCATGCCGTTCGGGTATTCGTCGCAGACCAGCCGTGGGACATAAGTGTCGCGCAGCGTGAAATGGTGGGATTCAATGCCGAAAAAGCCTTCCAGCCTTCCGCCTTCGCCCCAGACGATCTCGGAGGCGGCGAACGGCATCACGACGGCGCCGGTCAGATGTGAGAGCAGATCGTGGAAAGTATCCAGACCGTTGAGTTCTCCGGCCGACCGGAGTTCACGGTCGAAGGCTTCGGCCGCCGCGGCATCGATCTCCGAACTGCCGCCCGGCTGGACGTCGAATTCGGTCCCGAGCAAAGCGTCGGCACGCTGTTCCAGGGCGCCGATGATGTCCCAGTTGCGTTCGAGCATTTCCCGGCCGCAGAGGCAGAGCGATTCGGTATCTCCGGCATTGGCGGCGGCAAAAATGCGGCGGAGCGCCTCGGGTGTATAAGTGGCAGTCGCGCCGTAGCGGAACCGGTCGTTGGGATCCGGCTGGACTAACTGCCGGCGGGGTCGGACAGGTCGGACGGGGCGGACAGAGCCGGACATTTGGTTGAGTTTCATGGAGAGTCTCCTTATTTTTGGGGTCCGCAATCTGTCGGACCAGTCGGACAGGTCGGACAGGTCGGATAGCGCGGAAAACATGGCATGACGCGAGAAGCAGGGTCTGATCAGAGCCAGGATCTGACCGGAGGCGGAATGACCCGGCGCGGCCCCTGATCATGCCAGGGAATGTCCGGTTCCGGACGGCTTGGTTCGAAACGGCATGGGCCGTCGCTGCCGCCCTTGGCATGAAGTGCCAGCGCACCGGCCCAGAAACGGTCGGAATGGCCGTTTTCGCCGCGATCGGCACTGAACCGGATATTTCCCGCGGCCGTGGTCTCTTTTTTGATTGCGCGCAGGTCCGCGCGCAGTTTCGGGTCGGCGGGGATCCGGATGTTCAAGTCTTCGAACGCCGCGCGGAACGGATACGCCAGCTCCTCCTTGACCGGTCCGGAGAACTTGACGCCCTCCACCCGGTAACTGCCGAACTTGTCGGCGGCGCGTTCGGCCAGCTGCATGCCCAGTCCGGAAGCGTCGATGCAGCACCGGCGCATATTCCCCAGCGCCAGGAAGGAATAAAGGATCTCTTCCTGTGCAGAGAATTTCAGATTTTTCAGGCAGATCAGACGCCGGCACAGATGCCGCTCCCCTTCGAAGGAGTTTACCCAGATCACCGTCAGGTCATGGTTGCGGCCGACGTCCACGCCGATATACAGCGCCTTGGCGTCGGACAGGTCTGACAAGTCGGACCAGTCGGACAGATTTGCCGGGTTGCGGTCGTATTCGCAGGCCGCGATCTGGTCGTAAGTCAGGAAGGCCGCGGCGTCATCGGCCGGCACGCACATGTATTCCTGCAGGAAAGATTCCTCATCCGCGCAGCCGCCTTTGATGAAGTTGAAATAATCGGTTTCGTCCATCTCCTGGCGTTCGTCGTCCGGAGCAAGTTTCTGCTGCAGGCGGTAGAGAAAACCGTCGTTGAGCGCGTCTTCGAGCGTGACCCGGTGGAGGCTGATCTTCTTCGGATTGCCCTTTTCCCGGATCTCCGTGATGATTTCATTGAAAAAATTGTGGCTGCCGCGGTGCGTGGAAACCATCTCCAGCTGCCCGCCCCAGGTAATGCCGGGATACGCGATCGCGTAGAGTTTGCGCGGATCCTTGTGCAGCGCAAATTCATCCAGCAGACGGTCCCCGCGTTTGCCCGCCTGGGCATCCGGGGAACTCGACATACTGTTGATCTTGCAGCCGTTCGCGAACTGCAGGACATAGGTCTTTTCGTCTTCGATCAGCTGGACGCCGAGATCCTTGACCGCGGTATGGAGGATGGATGCAAAATGCTTGCAGTCATCGAGAAAAAGCCGCGCCTGGATCTCGTCGCGGGAGGAAACCCAGGCGTCGTAACGTGCGTCGGCCAGAGCCTTGCGCCGGACC
>JAZUCR010000473.1:0-3640 GCA_045639225.1 Victivallales bacterium | reverse complement strand
TGGTTGCCGATATGGGTAAAGACCAGTCTTCCGAATTTCTCGCTCTTCAGCACGGGCAGCGCCCGGTCCAGATTGTAATGGGTAAGTTCGCAGAACGCCAGATCGACCGGGTTTCCCGCCGGGAAATCGTGAAAGTCCGCCGAAAGATCGCCGGAAAACAGCAGTTTCTTTCCTGATATTTCAAACTTGAACGCCCAGCTCGGATAGGATCTCTTTTCATTGCTGAAATGGTCGGTCGGAAACGCTTCACACCGCACATTGTCGTCCAGCACCAGTTCCCCGCGGGTTATCTCATGGATCGTGAAACATGACCGGTCTACAGGGCGGTGCGCCAGTTCCGTGAAGGCAAAAATGGTTTCCATCGCCGCGGCTTCCGGCAGGAAGATCTGGAGGTTTTTGTCCCGAAGCCGTTTGACCCAGAATTTCACGATATCCGGCAGTCCGCCGAAATGGTCCTGATGCATGTGAGTCAGAAAAACGGTTTTCAGCTGTTCCAGCGGGAAACCATGCCGGATCATCAGTCCCAGAACCGGCGTGCCGGCATCGATCAGAATGCCGCCGTATCCGGGTATTTCGATCAGCGTAGAGGTGTTGAACCGCTCATAAGTAGGGTCCCCGTGCGAGGTGCCCAAGGTGATTATTTTTATCGAAGTATTCAAAAATCAGACTCCTATCCCGGCCGAAAAGCAGATATCGGGCAGGCCGGTCTTGCCTGATACCGGCCTGCAATATAATCTTTTATTCCGCTTTGTCAAGGTCGGAAAATGTTTCATAGAAAAGCTCATGCCGGAAGAAAGACCGTGCTCAATCCAGTTTCAATACCAGGTAACCGTGCTTTCCGGCGACGTCCAGCCGGATCCCGTCCCCGGGGACGGTTTCGGCGGTGTGCAGAGTCAGCGACGGAGTCTTTTCCACGACGGAGATTTTTTTGCCGGTCAAATGCTGCGGCAGATGGATCAGTTTGTTTTTCAGTTCCTTGTGGAAATCGAGATAGACCAGCCAGGAATCGCCTTCACGGTGCCAGAAGAAACTGGTGGCGTCCGGTTCCAGCTGCGGGTTGAAGTATTGCCGGTAGCAAACCGTTTCCATGATCTGACCGGGCTTGGTTTCTTTCAGTTTGTAAGCATAGGGATACATCTTTTTGGTATACCAGAAAAAGTAAAATGGATCCCGGTCGGCACCCTTGAATTTTTTTGCGGTGCAGCCGTTGATCAGGGAATAACCGAGCACGATCCCGAGTTCCGGTTCCCGGTCGCCGGAGACCCGGATGAAACGATCGGGCACATCGTCCGGATCCAGACAGTCTTTCCGATTGAAAGAGGAACTCACATTCATTTTTTCAGGCATGAGATAATTGGCGGAGAAATCGCAGTCCAGAACCGGATCTTCCTTCTTTCTCCCTTTCATCCGGACCGGTTTCATCTTGGGAATATAAAAATACTGCTGCTTTTTCGCGGCGATAGTTCCTCCGCCCCAGCCGAACATGACATTCAGCTCCCGGACGTTTTTCAATTTGGCGTGAAAGACCGCTTTGCGGTAGATCACATTGGCGCCGCGGGCTTCGAAACGGAACAGATTGCTGTAAGTCGCAATGGCGGGAAGTTTCATATAGTCAGCATATTTCTCCCGGAGTTCGGGCGTGTTCACCATCATCATCTGCCAGCTGCCGACCCATTCCGGGGAGGGTTTCCTGCCCGGATTTTCCATGACCGAGCGGACTGCCGCATTCGGTGAGATCACATCATGGACGAAAATGAAATCGACATGATCGCAGACCACGTCAGTGTTCTCCGGGACCGGTGTTTTGCCGTCGGCGAGCAGATGGTAATCGGTGATCCGGTTCAGCGGATACATTTGCGTAAACACGGATTTCTGATACGGCAGCTGTTTCCCTTTGTAAAACAAGGCACCGGTGCTGTGTTTCCGGAATTTCGGCGCATGATCATCGCCCGATCCCCAGGGATGGATCAGAATATTGTCCTTGTCCCGGATCTGCATGATGATGAAGGGATACCCGTCTTTTTCCGTGATTTTCCCGCCGATGTCGGCAATGGTCATGCCGTGATCGGGAATCAGCAATGTCCGGGTGTACGGCGAACCGTGATTGCCGCTGAGCGTTCCGAAAGTATCGTTCGGGGTCGCCGGATAATCATCCGAGTTCAGATGGATCCTCACACCCTTCTGATAATCTTTCAGGGGGACGGTTTTGGGAACCAGATATGCACCCTCATTGGCAACTCTGAAGTTCCGGATCACCAGATCATGTGTCGGCGAGAATTTGCTGCGGACCACAAATTCATCGCCGATTTTCCGGACCGTGATCTTTTCCTGTGCCGCCAGCGTGAGTCCGCTCGAAAGCAGCAGCAAGCCGCTGAGGCCCGAAATACCCAATTGCGAAACCATCTTTTTCATGTTGTGATTTTCTCCTTTCGCCTAATCGATTGTCCCGGTGAAATATTTCATTTACTGTAATATGAAAAACGGTAAATGTCAAGACCGTCCGGCAAAAAAATGCCGGACAGGAGCAGATTTACCGTGCGAGGTAAAAATGTCCTGTCCGGTGCCGAAGGCTTTTACCGGGTCCGGCGGTTATTCCAGGAGAGCTTTGGCCACCGTGTAGCTGGCGATCTCACCTCGGCGCATTTCGCAGCCGTCGAGTTCGATACCTTCGGAAATTGCTTTTTCCAGCGCTTTTTTGTCGAGTTTTTCGATCACCAGCAGTGCGGGGATGTTCTGCAGACGGACCGAGGCTTTGACTGCCTCTTCATCGGTGATCTCCAGTCCGGTGACCTGGCGGACTCCGTATTTGCCGTATTCGGTTACGTGCTGACGCGGCTTGATGAAACGTTCCGGGTTGGCGAGGATATACCCGGTAAGTTCCTCTTCCCGTTTTTTCAGTTCGGCGGCGAGTGGTTCGGTCTCGCGTCCGGCCGCGGCTTTCAGTTCCGCGATTCTGACTTCGTAACCGGTTGAAATCCGGTTCAGCTGGATCGTCAGCAGGGCGATTTCCTGAAACAGCTGATCTGCCTCTTCCACGCTCATCGCGCGGTATTTGCGGTTGTCGGATAATGGTTTCGGCATGGACAGCACCTCTTTCGTTAACGGTTTTCCGGTATGAAATCGTAAATATCAGACGGCAGTTCGGTCTGGCGCAGGTAATATTTTACCGTGTTGACCGTGATGTGACGCTGTTTCGCCATCTCTTTCCTGGACATATCCGGGCAGAAGACCGCCCAGTAATTGACCCATGCCCAGTCGGGATTGTCGGCTGCATGGAGCATCAGCGCCGCGATCCGGCGGGGATCGCAGCAGATCCGTTCCAGCGAACGCACCGCCCGGCGCAATCCGATTTTTCTCTTCCCTGCTTCGAAAGTGTATTCCGCCAGTTCATCCAGCGTATTGATCCGCTGCGCCGCCCTGGCAATCCTCAGCACGGCTTTCAACGAGATCGCGATCGGTTCCAGCCGGGGCTGTGTCCGGACTGCTTCGTCATCAGGACTGCCCGTGCCGTTTCCTGTTTCTTTTCTGTGCTGAACTGTTTTTTTGCCGCTCATGTTGATTTTTCCTTTCATGGTTATGGGTGATGATTCAATATTCCAGCAGATCCATCGGATGGCATTTCAGCACTTCCGCGTAACGG
>JAZUCR010000472.1:0-4453 GCA_045639225.1 Victivallales bacterium | reverse complement strand
TTCCTCGGCTGGCGCGGCTGGTATGCTCCGACTCTGCTCGGCTGGGCCGATCGAGTAAGTTCCGCAATCAAAAGCCACTTCGATACGATCACCCGTTTCAATGGTAAGGAACGGGTCTGGTGGGACGGCGCCGACCGTCCCGATCTGGACCATGAAGGCACCCAGTACCACCATCTGGAAAATTCCTCGGGACACCTGACCGCTCTGCTGCACCGGGATGATATCTACGACATGCAGGAAGTAGCCGTCGACATGACGCTCCATTATCTGGAACATACCGGCGACCTTGAGACCGCCGGGGTGATTTACGACCGGCTCTGCGAAATTCTGGACTGGGAGGAACGCATCCTCGATCCCGATCACGACGGACTGTATGAGAATTTCCTCAATACCTGGATCTCCGACGGACACAGCTACGACGGGGCGGGATGCGCGCAGGCCAGCTCCTATAATTACGCGGCCAATCTCCGCACCGCCAAGCTCGGACGGAAACTCGGGAAAGATGTTTCCAGACTGGAAGAACGCGCGGCGAAGATCCAGCAGGCGTTCCAGCAGAAAATCTGGCTGGAAGGGCAGGGGTCTCCCGCCGAATCGGTCGATACCATCGGCAATAAACTGGTGCATCCTTCGCCGGAACTTTCCACGCTCTACCTCGCAGCCGACTGCGACAACACTTCTTCGGAACAGTCCTTCCGCATGCTCCGCTGGGCGGAGCGGAATATCCCGTTCGAAAAAACGCTCTGCCGCGGCGGCAAGATTTACTATTCCTCCAACTGGAAGCCGAAAAAATATTCCACGCAGGGACTCTTCCCCGCGGAAAACGCAGCGTTCGCGCTCGCTTATTTCCAGAACGGACAGCGGGACAAGGCCATGGAGATCGTCAACGGTCTGGCCGATGCCTTCACGCTGTCGCCGTATCCCGGCTCGATCACCCATGTGATGTCCGCGCACGGCGGCGCCGACGGCGGCGATATCGACTTCACCGATGTTTCCAGCTGTTACCTGCGTCTGCTGATCGAAGGGCTCTGGGGAATCCGGTTCCGCCGTCTGGACGATTGTGTCACGCTGTCGCCCCAGCTGCCGGACGAATGGCGGAGTGCATCGATCACCCTGCCGGATATCGCCATGACGCTCAGCCGGTCGGACCTGACCGACTCCTACACCGTTTCGCTCCGGTCCGATATCCGGAAGAAAGTCCGTCTGCCGCTGCGTTTTGCCGCCGTCGACCAGCTTTTTGTGAACGGCAAGGAACAGGATTATGAGATCATCCCGGGATTCGGTTTGAGTTTTCTGGAATTTCAGAGCGACGAACCGGATCAGCTGGAAATCAAAATCTGTTATGACCCGAAACCGTATCCGGAACTGGTGCAGAATGAGTTCCATACCTACGGCGGGAATCTGGAAACGCTGGCGGTCCGCAATGGTTCGATTGCAAAGATCATCGACTTCAATCATATCCTCGAACCGGCGAAACCGGGCGTGTTCCGGATCGTCGGCGAACCGGGCCGTTATGATGTGCTGGTGCAGACTGAATCCGGTAATTTTGCCGTCTTGCTGCCCGTTCAGATCGAGATCCGGTCGGCTGAAACCGTTTCGGTTCCAAAACAGTATGGAATCCAGAATCCGCTGTCATTGACTCCGCATTTCAATGCCTCGCTCACGGAAATCCATCAGCAGGAATTCCGGTCGCCGCGTCCGGAAGGTTATTCGATCGGCATGCGTCTGAACGGCCGCTATGCCTGGGAATGGAATCACTTCGGGCACAATGCTTTGAATGTGGACGACTCCGGTCTGCGGAACTGCGGCGGCGAACTGACGACCCTTTCCGGCCTCCGTTTCGCGACGCCGGCAAAAGGTCCGAATGCGGTCACCGTTTCGATCTGGGATAATTTCCCGACGACGGCGGAGATCCCGCTCTCCGGCAAGGCGAACGAACTGGCGGTCCTGCTCTGCGGCACTACCCATGCGATGCAGTCGTATGTGGTCAATGCCCGGCTGAAAGTCATTTACGCGGACGGTTCGGAAGAGACTGCCGAACTGATTCCGCCGGAGAATTTCGATGACTTCCTGATCCCGGCATTCCAGGAGCGGAACGAGACGGTCTATTTCAGCGACGGCACGCATGGTCTGGTGCAGAAAATCACTCTGGATCCGTCGAAGGAACTGCGCAAATTCACGGTGGAAGCGGTCGCCAACG
This sequence comes from Victivallales bacterium, assembly GCA_045639225.1. GTDB lineage: Bacteria > Verrucomicrobiota > Lentisphaeria > Victivallales > UBA1829 > SIG94. The sequence continues at coordinate 2,256 of JAZUCR010000472.1, read as the reverse complement.
AAGTGATCGTGAACATCCTCGCACTGACGCTCCGGAAATAGGATACAGTATCAACCGAGGCTCTCCAGCCTGGTCATCCAGTCATTGAAATGCGGACAAGCGGCACGGACTGCATCAATTCCGATTTTCAGCATGATGCGGTGGGCATGGAGAGTTTTTCCGTAATTGGCCTTGGCACGGGCGAGTCTTTCGGACGGGGATAAAGTCGTGTTTATTTCTTCCGGTTTTGAATGAAAATCCGATAAGATTTTCCGAAGCTCGTCAGTGCTCTTTCCTGCTTTTGTCACCGCTGTAATGGCTTCCGGACTGGTAAATAAAAGACTTTCATATTCATGAAGCATGAAATAGGGAATGAATCGGTCTTCTAGCGGCAGTTCGGGATATTGTTCCTTCAACAGCTCCTTTGCGCTGTTTTCGATTATTTCGACCTTTTCCCGCGAGGACATGTTTGCTGAAATCAGATTTTGTCCTGGCCAATCGCCATGCAGCTCATAAAAATCAAATACCGTAGTGAAAAAGGATTCATTCGTATCGGACTGCATCGCAATGGATAAATCAACTTTCAACCGCTCGACAGAAACATCCCCGCCGGATCCTTTGCAGCAGGGATTTCCTTCACCAAGGATAATGACGCTCCCGGTGATCGGAAGCCCTTTATTTTTCCAGTAGGGGTTCAAAACATGATCGACCAGATTTTTTCAGAAGAGCCCTCGCAAATAAAAATTATATTACTCATTCACGATGCCCCCCTTGATAACATTCTTCCGCCATAACTGTCCGATGGAAAAAGTATCGATCCAGCCAGACAGAGCATTGGCGTCCAACCGCTCGAAGACCGTTGCTCCATCCTGGCGTTTGACGGTAATGATATCCTCCGGCTGGAACAGATCGGCGAATGCCGGCGACTGGGTCGATGCAAGAATCTGGGTGCGCTCTTTTGACAAGTTGATCAATTCGGCAAGAACGTTCAAAGCTTCCGGGTGCAGTCCGAGTTCGGGTTCATCGATCAATAATAATTCGGGCGGATCAGGCTGAAGCAGTGCCGTGGCCAGACAAATAAAACGAAGCGTGCCGTCAGACAGATGATGTGCCTGCATATTGATATCCGACCCCTTTTGCTTCCATTGCAGCTTTATGAGATCATCCTTTCCTGCTTTGGGCGGAACTAAAATAAAATCCTCGAAATAGGGTGCGATCACTTTGACGGATTCAACGATTTTCTCATAGGAATCCTGAGCTGTCCGGTCAGGCTCCAGTTGGCGTTGAACCATACCGTCGTCCGATTCGGACGCAGTTTTTACCGTCTCGTAATCGCCTTCTTTCAACGCATACAGAAACGCGGCTAGATTGGATGCATCGAACCGGAAGTATCGGTTATCCGAAATATTGCATGGCATTCTGACTCCGGAAAGCCGGCTGGTATCATGAAAATGGTAGATTTGCCAGGCCTTTATTGTATTGTATATGTAATCAACCCTGTTCTGTTTTGGAGCCGTTGTTTGATTGCTTTTTTTCTTGCATTTTTTCTTGTCTTGGTTCTTTTTCAGTTCATCAAGCAGACGGGGACGGGCGTATCCTCCTCCCAGTATTTTCCATGACAGCCCATTCGGGGCATCTTTATAGAAACAGGCTTCATTATTGATCATGAATCCGGCAGCTGTCGTGATATCGAGATCGAAACGATATCCGTTTCGACCTCCGTTGAAAAACAGCTCGGTCGAGATTTTCTGTGTCCGGGGTCCGTTGAACAGCAGATTGGCCATTCCGCCTTTGTCTTCGATATACGCAGAGAGAGAGGGATTGTCTTTCAACTCTGCAATGCTGAATTCCAGCATTGCCCGCAGCATGCGGAAAAAATCGATAAAATTACTTTTCCCCGCGCCGTTCGCTCCGATCAGAATATTGACCGGCTTCAATTCAAAGTTACTTAACGATTTGATGGATTTGAATCCGGAAATGGATATTTGTTCCAGCATGATACGCCTCCCACGCCTTATACACCATATGATGCAGCCGGTTCCCAATCGGGAAATCCTGCAAAATATACTGCCGGCGGAGCAAAATTGCAATCGAAAAACCGGACCTTTTCAATACTTTTTCATTTTTGGGTATCGCGTCAGTGGAACTGGGGAGATGGTCTGTCCGGAATCCGCGAACTTTTATTACAGAGAATACAGAGAATACGGAGTGCCGCGGGAGCCCATGTCGAACCCTGGAAAACCAGGATTTTCATTCTGATTTTCTATCCAGATGCAG
>JAZUCR010000471.1:0-3414 GCA_045639225.1 Victivallales bacterium | reverse complement strand
ATGGGAGACGCTGCTCACCAATCAGTTCCATGACATTATTCCGGGTTCGTCCATCCGGGAGGTTTATGAACGCGAGGAAGCGGAATTGGCGGATATCCTTTCCATGACGGAAACCGAAAGCGCGGCACTCGGTTCCCGGCTGTTCCGTTCCGATGACCGCTGCGCCGTGCTGGTCAATACGCTTTCCGGCGAATGGTCCGGTCGGGTCGAGCTGCCGGAACGCTGGAAATCCTGCACGGTGAAGGATGAAGCGGGGAACGTGCTGCCGTCGCAGCTGGAAGCAGGAAGGCTTTGGGTGAACGTTTCGGTTCCCGGCAGTTCCTGCCTGACTTTGTTCCGCGGGAACGGACAGACCGCAGCGGTGAAGGACACCGGGAAACGGGTGTTGGAAAACGGCCTGGTCCGCTACGAATTCAATGCCGAAGGAAGACTCGTCAGCGCTTACGATAAGGATTTGCAGAAGGAGTTCCTTTCTGGCGAGGGCAATGTGTTTTCCCTTTACAATGACCGGCCGCGGCAATTCGACGCCTGGGAAATGGACATTTATTATCCGCGCGACCGGAAGCGTTCTCCAGTCTGCGTTTCCGCCGGGACGGCTGTCGCGGGTCCGGCCGGAACTTCGATCGAATTTGTCTGGAAAACGGAACATTCGGAGATCCGGCAGCGCGTTGTACTAGCGCCGGGATCCAGAAGGCTGGATTTCGAAACGGATGTTGACTGGCACGAATACCGGACGATGTTGCGGACCTCGTTCCCGGTCACGGTCAGCTCCGATCAAGCGTCTTATGACATCCAGTATGCCTATGTGAAGAGGCCGACTCATGACAATACCAGCTGGGACGAGGCGAAGTTCGAAGTCTGCGGCCAGCGTTATGCCGATCTTTCCGACCTGGACTGCGGGGCCGCGCTGCTTACGGACAGCAAATACGGCTACCGCATCAAGGGTTCATCGCTGAGTCTGGCGCTGCTCCGGTCCCCGAAATATCCCGACCGCTATGCCGACATGGGAAAACATCATTTCACCTACAGTTTCCTGCCGCACCCCGGGACCCTGACCGAAAGCGGAGTCATGCGGGAAGCAGCCTCGCTCAATCGTCCGTTGCAGATTTTCGATGGGTTTGACGGCGGTGGTTTTGAATTCCCCTGCCGCATGACCTCCGCCGGGATCAGTCTGGAAGTCGTGAAACGCTCGGAAAAGGATGATTCGCTGATCCTGCGTCTGGTGGAAATGTTCGGGAAACATTCTTCAGGAGTGCTTCATTTCCCGTGCATCCCCAACCGGATCTCAGTCACAGATCTGCTCGAATGGGAAAACGGCCCCGAACTGAAACTCGACGGCGACCATCTGGAACTGAAGCTAAGGCCGTTCGAGATCCTGACTCTGCGCGCAGAATTCTGATCCGCGCCGGGATTTTTTTACCGGCCCTCGGAAAAACTCACAATGTAAGGTTGTTTACAGTAAAAAGGAGAATCAATATGACCTTCCGACCAGGATTTATCAACACACCGGAGAAACTCGTCCGCGCCTGCGTGACTTCGATGTGGCTGCGCAGTTTCGACGCCGCGCACGTTGAATTCGAGACAACCGCCACCGAGGAAGATTTCGACTTCATCTCAAGCGCTGACCCGATGATGAACGAACTGCAGAAAAAGCACCCCGATTCCATCAGGGGGCGGCTCAGGATCGACTTCTTTGCAGACGGAAACGTGCGGATCCGCTACGCGGAGGGAGATACGCTGCCGGAGAACAAGCTTCCCATCATCCAAAAACTTCCCGAACTCTCGGAGCGTCCTGCCCGCTGCACCGAGGACGACTCCTGCTGCGTCTGGGAAAACGGCGACCTGCAGTTCGCCGCCGATTATGCAACCAACGAAATGAAGTTCTACCGGGGAAAACGGCTGCTCGTCACCGTGGGCGGCAGGGAAAAGAACTACTTCTATCACTGGGACGCGCTCAACACCGGGCTCTGCACCATCCGCGAGAGCGGCGAACGCTTTGCCGTCGAAAAAATCTCCCTCTCCCCCGCCGACGCGGTTTACGGCTTTGGCGAGAGCTTCGGCAAACTCGACAAGAACGGCCAAACGATCGACCTCGACATCCACGATGCGCTCGGCGTGACCACGCCCCGCAGCTACAAGGCGGTGCCGTTCTATTATTCGACGCAGGGTTACGGCGCCTTTTTCAACACGTCGGGCCGGATGCGGTTCGAGGTCGGATCGTGGAGCCGCTGCGACCTGCAAATGGCCGCGGACGACGATCATCTGGACTACTTTCTCTTTTTCGGCACGATCAGGGAGGTGCTGCCTCGCTATACGGAGCTTACGGGGCGCGCCGCGATGCCGCCCGAGTGGAGCTTCGGCTACTGGCAAAGCAAACTCACCTATCACTCCGCGGACGAGATTTGCGAGGTCATCCGTGAGCTGCATGAGGATGGGTTCCCGTGCGATGTGATCCACCTCGACACGCACTGGTTCCGCAACGACTGGTTCTGCGATCTCGAATTCGATCCCGTTCGTTTTGCCCCCGCAAAGCGGTGGCGCGAAACACTGCGCGAGCGCGGGGTCCATCTTTCGGTCTGGCAGCTGCCGTACATCCCCTGCGGCTCCCGCCTCTTCGACCGGCTCAAGGCGGCGGGAGGATTCGCCAGGGACAAGGACGGAAACGTCTACGACATCGGGCTCTGCTTTACCTCGGAATACAAGGGCGGAGGGGTCGGCATCGTGGACTACACCAACCCCGAAACGCTGAAGATCCTGGACGAGGAATTCGGCAGGTTGATGACCCAAGACGGCGTCGACGTCGTCAAAACCGACTTCGGCGAGGGGATTCCCGACGACACATATTTTTATAACGGCATGTCAGGCAAGGAGATGCACAACCTCTACCCCCTGTATTATAACGATGCGATCTACCACATCACGGAGAAATACACCGGGCGCGGCATCGTCTGGGGACGCAGCGCCTGGGCCGGCAATCAGCGCTTCCCGCTCTGCTGGGGTGGCGACAATTCGAGCAACTTCGACAACATGCTGCCGCAGCTCGGCGGCGGGCTCTCACTCGGGCTGTGCGGTTTTTCCTTCTGGAGTCAGGATATCGGCGGCTTCCTCGGCAAGATGGGCGGTAAGCTGCTGGTGCGCTGGCTGCAGCTCGGGTGCTTCCTGTCGCACTGCCGGATCCACGGCTACGGCGATCGCGAACCGTACCGGCTGCCCGAACCGGTCAAGAGTTTGTGCCGTGCGGCGCTCCAGCTGCGCTACGCGCTGATGCCCTATCTGCTGAACGAATCCGAAAAAGCGGTCGCGCAGGCGCTGCCGGTCCTGCGGGCGCTGGTGATCGAGTTTCAGAGCGACAGGACGACCTGGGACATCTCCGACGAATTTCTGTGGGGAAGCGATTTGTTGGTCGCGCCGATC
>JAZUCR010000470.1:0-6888 GCA_045639225.1 Victivallales bacterium | reverse complement strand
CAACATAGAGTACATCCCGGACATCGCTATCCATTGATTTATATGCCGCCATACTGTTGAAATGTTCAAAACTCATCTTATGTTTCCTTTTCAAGTTCATTGATTGTTGCGGTCGGATCCATGCGCGTAATGTTCGGATGGACCTGTCATGGAGCCATTTAAACAAATCCTCTTTGCCGCTTTCTGAATCCGGTCATGCAGATTCTTTTTCGACAAATCCCGGTGTTCGCCGTGTTCCATGCGCCCGTCCTGAGTGGCGAAGCGCATGGCTTCCGGAACGCGGTTGAGAAGATCGTCTATCCATTCTGCAAAGTCTTTGGATGGAACATTTTGAAGATATTGGAGCATCTGTTCCCGTTCGATTTGATGGTCCCAGAAGAGAAAGATGATTTGATTGATAATATTGCTCATGGCACCTCCTGTTATGCGGCTTCCCGCCAGAGTTTTTCCAATGTTTCCACGTTTTCCCTGATGATCTCCACGGCTTCTTTATGCAGGATTTTCCGGAATATGTCCTGCGGCGGAGCGATGTAATAGAAATCGCATTCACCGATGGATTCGTTGATTTTTTCGATGGCTTCCAGTCCGTCCCTGACGATGTGCTCCCGGTCTGCCATTCCGAAAAGATACGGGATCTGTTCCCCGGCTTTCGGCAGATCCTGCGGTTCGTAGATCCGGAAGATATGCGTTCCATTCTGACGGACGACCCAGATGAATTTTTGGGGATTGCATTTCTCCATAAACTCCTTATCGTATTCAAAATCAGACTGATAATGAATCATGGTGAAGCCTACGACGAGTTTCATTTTGAGATAAATCGTTCTGTTCATACAGCCTCCTTACGCAGCCTTTTTCATCGGATGTATTTCTTTGATGGCACGGTCATCCCATATACAGGAACATGCCGCATAAATATCCTCGATGCTGTAACCTCGTCCGCCGTCCGGCCATGCGCTGTCAATGAACCGGATCGGAAGCCGCACATCTTTATCCAAGGCAATTTCCAGAGGTCCCCCGGCGCCGTTCCACGGGTCATAGAGTCCGCAAGTCGTGTTTTTATCCAAAATGATGTATCCGCGCCCTTTGCTTTTTCGGGGATGAAACTGATTATTCCGGCTTTTTTCGCGATCTATGGCGTCGTGGAGTTTGAACCATTCGGAAAAGGTCATTTTTGCCAGAAATGTCAAGGCGTTCATGTGGGTCGTGACATTTTCCACCTCGCTCAGCATGGATGCGAGAAATTTGCTTCCCTGGTTTTCCCGGTTCCGCAGCGCTTTGGTCAGACCTGATTTATTATATCCCTGCTGCCGGGCAAGCCAGAGGATTGCCGCATCATCGTCGATTTTCGTGTCATCGCGTCCATCCCAGCTGGCAAAAGGCTGGTTGATGGTGAAATCCGTATTCTGGTCTCCGGTATTGACGATGATGTTGATTAACAACTCTTGATCCAGAAAATGGTCGAATGGCAGATCCACAGTGTGACGATCACGCACGAAATTTGTGATTTCATCATCGTCGAATTCCCCGTTTTCAAGGGCTTCGGAAATGGTATCTTCTTCCTTGATTTTCTTCAGCAGATCATTTTCGCATTCAATTTCCGCATTTTCGTATGCCGAAATGATCTTGTCATCGTAGGTGTCCCGCGGATCGTCTGAGCGGCAGATTGCCAAAATTTCCTCTTTCGTCAGTTCGTCCCGGTAATCAGCGTAAATTTCCGAATGGAACATCCCGTCTTCTTCTTTCCTGCACTCCTGTTCCAGTATTTCCAGAACAATTTTCTGATGTTCGGCATTCAGCGTTCCGGATTTTTTGCTTTTGTCTGTCTTCATACCAGGTAATGGTGTCGAACTCATAATGCTGCCGTTCCTTCCTGCTGCCAGAGCGTTTTCAGTTTTTGCACGTTGTTTTCAACTTTTTTGATAGCGTCCTTCCGGGTGATTTTCCGGAAAATATGATGGGATAGATCCACATGGTAGAAATCGTGGGTCTCCGGTTCATAGTCGTTTTTGATTGCTTCCAATTCCATATCAACAATTTCTTCCCGTGTCGCTTCGCTGAAAATATACCTGACCGTTTCCCCCGCTTTTGGCAGTTCGTTTGATTTCCACATCCGCACAAAATGAGTCCCGGATGACCGGACAATCCAGATGAATTCGGCATCCGGACATCTGTTCATGAAGTGCGTGTCGTGAACGGTAAAATCCGTTTGATATGCGGTCATGGTGAAATTGACAATCATCTTCATTTTCAGATAAATTGCCCGGTTTCGTTGAAATATCGACAAGTTCCGATCTTCTTCCTCCATTTTCAATACCCTCCTTTCTTCGCTCTGGTTTCAAGTTCGTCTCTCATCCAGCCGATTTCTTTCAGAATCTTTTTTCCTGCTGCTTCGCTTTTTCGGCACGCCTGTTCATATTTTCGCCAGCAGTGGTAGCAAAGCCAGTCGATAACCTCTCTTGTGGATGCGTTTCGAAGATCTCTTTTTCGCATAATCCGTTCCTTTGTTATTCGTTTCCTGTTAAAATGCTTCGGAGTGATTGCCTGTGACGGAAAGTAAATCCCGTTCGCTGCTCAACTGCAAGATATCGTTCTGCCAGATCCGGACGCACTTTCGCCCCGTTGCGGAGATCTTTTTCGCATCCGAAGACGCAAAGAGCGCAGGACAGTCTTTCATTGCCGTATTCCTCATAAGCCGGGTGCGGTTTGATTCCGCTTTCGCGGATGGTCTGCCAAACTTTTTCCAGTGTCCATTCGAGGATGGGCCGATATTGAAAGACCTGACGTTTCCCGGCAGTCAGAACCGGATGCAGTTCGAAATCCGCCAATTTTTGCCGATGCGGACTTTCCTCCCGCCGTTCCCCGGTCACGGACAGGATTTTGGATTCCATTTTTGCCGGGTAGAGGTTCCGGATGAATTTGTCGATCGCTCCGGTTTTCAGCCGGGTGCAGAATCGGCATTTCATACTGGGGAACATTCCTCGTTTTTCAATATAGTCGGGAATGGAAATATTGGGTCTGACCACATGAAACGGAAGCGAAAGAGCCGAACATTGGGCTTTGACGACATCCCCCGCATCCGGCCAGTCTGCTCCGGTGTCGCAGTTTACGCAGATCACCCGGTGACCGACATTCTGCCGGCGGGCCTCTCGGATGGTTTCTATCATAGTGCATAAGGAATCCTTTCCTCCGCTGGTCGAAATCACGATCAGGGAATAAATGGACATATCAATTTTCATGGCTGCGTTCCTGCTGTTTACGCTGCAAGGGTGAGATTTTCCTTGATGCAGACCTGTTCCAGCAGTCTTTTTTCATACTGCTCCGCCAGCCGGAGGGCGGTTTGTTCATTTTTCCCGCCTTTCCTGTCCGCTTTGGTCGCTGTCAGAAATTGTTTCAGTCCGGAGAACAGTGTTATGGACATCATTTTCACCCCGGCTTCTTCCGTGAATGATACCGGTTGGATGGAAAGCCAGTATCCTCTCGGATCGTCTTTGCCTGTTCCGAAGTTCCAGCCGCCGCGGGAATAGTAAACTTCCACTTGCAGCTGTGTGTTCTTTTGGGTGGTATTGAGATATTTTTTCGTTATACTGCGGAAATTCATGCGATGTATTCCCTTCTGTGTTCAATGTCTTCAAGTAATTTTGCGATAAACTCTTTCAGAGGCTTTACAAACTCCTGATAGCAAACATGGAGCGGCTCGGTGTCCATCAGCCTTGCCCACCTTTCCTCATCCAGCAGATAAGAGCTCAGTTCGTAATAAAGATCTACTCCGCAGTCAATCCGGCAGTCCCGGCTTAAAAGCAGATTTCCCTGCTTATCTCTGTCGCCGTAGAAGAAATGCCAGATCGCATCCAAAGCCAGGGCCAGGGTACCGTCCTCATCCTTCAGCTGCCTCATCCGGCGCAGTTTCTCGGTGGGATTGTTCCGGAATACGTCGACGGGATCGGGTTTCGGCAGCCGTTCCGCCTGGATCTCCTGTCGCGTTAGCGGGCGGAAACAGCCGGGAACTGACGGATCGAACATCAGTTCGTGCGGAATTATTCTGCAGCACATTCCGCACCTGCGGCATTGAATTCCCGTTTTGCCCATTCCAGCGTACGCGGATTGCGGTAACTCTGCCAAGCCGAATTGCCGGGCGCCCAGCGGAATCCATGCTGTTTGAGCTTGGTCCGGATATCCGCTTCGGGCTTTGCATCGAAAAAGATTTGCAGCCGGTTTTCGGGAATGTTGTCAACGATTTTCCCGCCGTTGAAAGAAAACTCCGGCAGTTCTCCGGTTTCTTCCGCCTGCTGGACCTCTTTCCGATACTTCACGACTTCCTCAATCCGTTTTTTGATGCGGTTGATTTCCTGATTGTTGTTGGAAAGCTGGTAGGTCGGAAAGCCCGGACGTTCCCAGCTTTCCTTCGGAAAAACCAGTTCATCCGCAGTTTCGCGCGTCAAATGATGGCGTTCCTGAATGATTTTGATTTTTTCTTCCGCAGGCATTTTTTTGTCCCGGATGATGACGTTGACGGCTTTCATCATCTCCTGCAGGTCGGTAAGAGCTTTGAGTTTGGCTTCGAGTCGTTCCAGCGCATCGCTGTCGGTGAGATTGATCGGCATGATCGTTGTCTCCTCATTTGATCTATTATGCGCCTGACCGGAACTCTTTTGTTCCTGACTTGTCGGCGCGGTCACCTTGACCGCCGCGCCGACAAAGAGAAGGTTTTTACTGGATGAGGGAACAGATTTTGCGGTAATGCCTCGGTTGTCTTCGGCAATCAATTATTATGGATAATATGAAAAAATGCCGTTAAAATGGCAGAGACTTGCAAAAAATGCAGCTAAATTTCATTTTAAATCGCTTTTTGCGGATTAAAAATGATTTTTCGTTTGATGTTTCTAACGTGAAAGTCAAACAGAATCTTTATCAATTCATGCTCCGAAAAGTCCATGGAGCCGGCTGATGCGTGAATTGATGAAACTTTGCGGGATCCGGGTCATAGCGGCCTTTCATATTGTAGCGGCAGTCGGTGATGTCAAACGCTTTTCCAATCCCCAAAAACTGGTCGCGTATCTCGGCGTTGCACCATGCATACATCAAAGCGGATGCCGGGAATATTCTGTCGGCATGCAGAATAATGGATGCCGTGGTATCCGCAGCCTTTTGGTGGAATGCGCAAACGCTATCTTGAAATCGAAAAATGTCAGTGCAAAGCATCTGCGAGATTGGGCGGTCAAATTGAAAATGAGAAAGGACACTAATATCGCTTTATGCGCACTGGCCAGAAAACTGGCTGTGGCCATCTGGTATGCGTTGAATGGTTGGCTTCCAGATATCATCGATAATGAAACAACTCTCAAACGGAAAATTGGATCCCTCTTTGATGAGTTCAAGCTGGAGTTTATTAGAACCCTCGGATACAACTCCAGAAAAGAGTTCGTTGACAGCTTTTCATCGGCAATTTTAACTCAAAAGAAAGGGGGGATAGTATTAGAACTTCCATGAAAGAACATGTTCTTGGGGCTCTGCCCCAACCCCCGAAGTTTTTAAGGCATTTTGAATACCGGGAAAGCCAAAGAAAAAGCCTGATATTTCACTGGCTTTCCCGTTCATTCACCCAAAATATTCCTTATCAGTTTGTGCTTCCACATAGCCTGATTCCGCTTCTTTCGGGTATGGATAATATGCCTCATGAACATCGTTTTTCAAGACGGGTTGCAAGATTTATGATCATTTTGCCAAGGCTCAGAAAAAATTTTTTCGATAATTTTTTCGTCGGGGGCTTGACAAATAACACATCTGACGCGATACGATACAAGACAATTTTGTCGTAGGATTTGAAATCACAGACTTGATTTTTTCTTTATTATGGATTATATTGTAAAAAATAGAACACAGAGATTGAGGGACTCGGCATGAAAAGTAGAAGAGATTTGAAAGCGGTCACGATTGTGTGGTGGAGATTTTTTTGGAGATACGCCATATTCTTTTGTGCAATCAATTTGTTAATAGGTCTGCTTATAAATTTTTTTGGTTATTTGATATCTCGAAAATTATATCTTCTTATGATGCTATCGGGTGTTATTGCCAACATTATATCAACAATGAGCGCAATGTTTTTTTGTCTTAATCATAAATTTCAAAAATCATCACTTGTACTTCACGGACGGGATGAAGATTTAAGTTTTCGGCTTAAATTATTGACATGGTTTCGATATTTTTGGCGTTTTGCAATAATGGCTTTCGCTCTTGGCTTCATTTTTGGGGCCCTGCTACCTATATGTTTTCAATATTTTGGGGGCGATTCAATCAAGGCACTAAAATATTCTAAATATCTGGGAAACATAGCGGTCCTGCCTGCGTCTTATCTTTCATTCATTTCTTTGATCTGTCGGAAAGAAAAGCGACAAATACTACGAATCGCAGAGATCGACTAATTATTTCAAAGTGTTGATTAAGAAATCTAAATTAGGAGTCTGTTGATTTTTATTTTTAAAAAGGACGCAAACTAAATCAGTTAATTGCCTGTTATTCTTGTTTTTCAATTCGACTAAATAATCACGTAGAAGTTTTTTAGCTTGGGAATGTCCAGATTTTTTCAGCGCTAAAAGCATTGTTGGATATACAATGCCATCCGCGATATATTGATTTTTTTTGTTGTTGACAATGAATTGCATAATTTCCTCTCTGAATTGAATTGGATCAGAATGATAATTCAAGCCATGTGCCAAATTTTTGTATAATTCAAAAGATTTAGTATTTTTACTATTAACTAAAAGTTTTTTTATTATCTCGGCATTTCGATTCGATTTTTTCTGAGGTATCAAAAGCAGGGGAATAAAATCTGCTGAATTATTCTGGGGATTATTGTAGTCAAATCGTTGAAGTGCTAGATTGACAAAATCT
>JAZUCR010000469.1:0-15518 GCA_045639225.1 Victivallales bacterium | reverse complement strand
AATATACTCTTTTTCGCTGTCATTTCAATTCCACAGGCAATATTTCTTTGCTGAAAAATGAAATCTTTCCATTGACTTCGTGCAGCTCTAAGGTTTAAGTTACCTTCATCATCCGGGAAGGAGGGCAAATATGAACAGACGTGATTTTCTGAAAGGCGCGGCGGCGGTGGCCGCGCTGGGCGCATTGGGAGGCTTCGGGGTGAACGAACTGCTGGCGGCCGCTCCGAAAAAGGTCCGGAAAAAAGGTCCGCAAGTTACCAGAAGACCGTATAAGAACAGCGATTTCACCATTCCCCTGCTGGGCTTCGGCATGATGCGTCTGCCGACCCGGGGATTCCGCGGCGTCAATGACAAACTGGCGGAAGCGATGGTCGACCGCGCCATGGAAGCCGGACTGAATTATTTTGATACGGCTTATATGTATCACGGCGGGGACAGCGAAAAATTCCTCGGCCGCGCGTTGTCCCGTTATCCCCGCGAGTCGTATATCCTGACCAGCAAACTGCCGGTCTGGCAGCTTTCCAGTGAATCGGAAATGGAAGAGACCTTTGCCGAACAGCTGAGCCGCACGCGGGCGGGCTATTTCGATTTCTATTTTCTGCATTGGCTCAACGAAGGCAACTGGAGTCACGCGGAAGAGGTCAAAGCGTATGATTTTCTGAAAAAGAAACAGAAACAGGGGCTGATCCGCCGGGTCGGCTTTTCCTATCACGGCGGGCCGCGCGGACTGGAAATGATTGCCAAAGCTCATGAATGGGAACTGGCGCAGGTGCAGATGAATTTCCGCGACTGGGACACCAATGCACGCAGTCTGTATGAGGTGCTGACCCGCTGCGGGATCCCGATCTCGGTGATGGGCCCGCTGGGCGGAGGTTCGCTGGCCAGTCTTTCCTCGAAGGCCGAAGCGGTCCTGCGCAAAGCCGCGCCGGATGCTTCGCCGGCCTCGTGGATGCTCCGTTTCATCGGCTCGCTGCCCAATGTCCAGATCGTGCTTTCGGGAATGAGCACCATGGACCAGCTGGAAGACAATATCCGGACTTTTGCGCCGTTCAAAGCTCTGACCGATGAAGAACGTTCGGTGCCCCGGCAGGCGGCGGAAGTCTCCCGCTGGCGCCGGACCGGTTCCTCGCTCTGCACGACCTGCCGCTACTGCATGCCGTGTCCGGCCGGGGTCCAGATCCCCGACGTGTTCCGGCATTACAACCGCTACAAGGAGGACGGCGACCGGGCGAAATTCGTCAAAAACTATCAGGCTCTCGCGCCGAAAGGCCGGGCGTCCGCCTGCGTCGACTGCAAAGTCTGTCTGAAAAAATGTCCGCAGAAAATCAATATCCCGCGGCACATGAAAGAAATCGCCGATGCGTTCAAAACCCTGGGATAAGACAAGCCGGAGCGGATCGGGATCATGAAAGGCAAAGCGATGACCCGGGGGACGCCCTGGAAACAGATTCTGAAGTTTGCCTTTCCCATTCTGGCGGGCGCGCTGCTGCAGCAGTTATACAACACTGCCGACACGGTGATCGTCGGCAATTTTTCCGGGGAACACGCGCTGGCCGCGGTCGGGACCACCGGAACCTTCGTTTTCCTGTCGCTGGCGGCGGCGATCGGATTTTCCGCCGGCAACGGCGTGCTGGTGGCGCAGTTTTTCGGCGCCGGCGATGAAGTCCAGGTCCGGAAAAATGCGTCGACGGGCATTCTGCTGCTGCTCGCGCTGGGCGTGCTGCTGAGTTTCCTCGGCGTGATCCTGGCATATCCCGCCTGCAAATACCTGATCGCGGTGCCGGAAAAGATCCTGGATCTGTCCGTGCTTTATTTCCGGATCTACGCGCTCGGTCTGGTGTTCCAGTTCGGCTACAATATCCTGGCCTCCGTGCTGCGTTCGATCGGCGACAGTGCGGCGACCTTATATTTTCTGCTGATCGCTTCCGTGCTGAATATCCTGCTGGACCTGCTGCTGGTGGCGGTGTTCCGTCAGGGGGTGACCGGCGCGGCGGCCGCCACGGTCATCTCGCAGGCGGTTTCCATGGCGGCGGCGTGGTATTACATGGACCGGAAATATCCGTTCCTGCGCTTCCGGCGCGGGGATCTCACCTGGGATAACCGGATCGCCGCCGAGACTTTGCGCGTGGGGTTCCCGATCACGGTCCAGATGGTGGTGGTCTCGCTGGGTCTGACCCTGATCATGCGGGCGGTGAACAGTTTCGGCGCGGTCATGACCGCCTCGTTCACGGTCGGACAGCGGATCGAAATGTATCTGCGTCTGCCCTGCAACGCCCTGCAGGCCACGCTGGCGACTTACACCGGACAGAACATCGGCGCCGGCAAGATGAACCGGGTGAAGCTCGGCGTCCGGCAGGGCGAGATCGTTTCCTTCGTCCTGACTCTGATCATCTCGGGCGTCGTGTGGATTTTTGCTGCCGACATCATCCGGATGTTCGCCATCAGCGACCAGGCGGCAGTTTACTGCAATGCGCATCTCAAGACGGTTTCGCTGACCAATCTGATTCTGGCGCTGTATCTGCCGCTGTTCGGAGTATTCCAGGGCACGAAACATACGTCGGTGCCGACTTTCGTGGCGCTGGGAGCGCTGTCCATGCGCGTGGCGGTGACTTATCTCTTGAAGGACAGCTCGTTTCTGGGTTACCGGATCATCTGGTGGAACAGTCTGTTCGGCTACAGTCTCGGCATTATGATCGCCTGGGGATATTATCTGAGCGACCGCTGGCGGAAGAATGCCTCGGCAGTGCGGAACCGGAACTGACCGATCCCGGATTCCGGAGGTGACTTCGGGTCAGCAGCCATGCGGCCCGCTTCATTTCTCCGGCGCCCGGACGAATCGCGGGAGACCATGTCATGACATGGGATCACAGGTTATCTGCCGGGACGGCCGACTGGGTTATTGTATTATCTCATCGATTCCGGAGATCCGCAACCGGATGACAGAATCATTCCCATTACTCATCAAAAAACATTTGCGTTTATACTTGTTTAAAGACAAGACAGTTACAGATTATTTACCGGCGATCAAAAATCTTTTATTTTTTTTGTTTTTCGCTTGACAGCGGCCATTTGCCGTGCTACATTGTATCATACAATGAAGGATTGAAGATTTTATATGGAATCGGCGGACATAAAAAAATGTTTCAAAGTGAACCTTGCTTCGGATCGGACACTGACGGCTCAGTTGAAAGATCTGATCGCCCGGTTCATTGACGAACATGAAGACGGTACTTTTTTCCCCCCGGAACTGGTTTTGGCAAATACGCTGGGAATTTCCAGGGTGACCGTCCGCAATGCCCTGAAATCGTTTTTGGAAAAAGGGCAGCTTGTGCGGGAGGTTCCCAAAGGCACCCGAATCCGGAAATCTTCGGTGAAACATGACAATGATGAACCGCTTGACCCGCTGGCGCTGGGCATGGTTTGGGGCGGAGTTCCCCGGAAAACACTCCGGTTTCTTTCTTATGAAATGCTTCCGCTTCAGCAATCCTTCTGGAACCGGATTGTCTGGGAATATTCACAGCAGAATCCCGGAGTCCAGGTAGAAATCGTTCCGATGAGAGCAGATATGCTTTTTCACAATATTTCCGACCTGCTGCAGGAAAAGAAGATCGACCTGTTCCTCTATTCCCCCTGTTACACCGGGCAGCTCTCCGAACTGGCCCGGCCGCTGCCGGATGAACTTCGTTCCCGGATGGCAAGTCCGGAATTCCTTTCCTCCGCCTATTCTTTCCGGAACAATCCCGCCTTCGATTACCTGCTGCCGCTGAACGTTTCCCCGCTGGTGATCGCCTGGAATACTGAACTCGCGGCCCGGATCGGATGGAAGAAGGTCCGCGAACGGCTGGAGATGGAAGATTTCCTGGATTTGATCCGGAAAGCCGTTCCGCTTCTGCCGGATGATTGTTATGCTTCCGGCCATGCCTGGGATTTGCTGGCCATGGCTGGGATCCCTGTTTCAGGATCCGAAACGGATCAGATGGAAAAACGTCTGCGCCAGATGGAGAAAACATTGAAAACACCGCGGGCATGCATCGTCTCTTCTTCGCATTCCCTGGAGGAACAAATCCGCAATTTCTCCGAAGGCCGCATTCTGTTTCTGCTTACGACAATGACGATCTTCCTTGCCAAGGGAGAACCGGCGGTGCCATTTGAAATGAGCCCGGTCTGGCCTCAGCCGGGATGCAGGAATCTGATCATGCCGCTCAATATCGCACTTTCACGGTTCACCACCGAGACAGCGGAAGCAGTTAAATTCATGAATTTCCTGATTTCGCCGCAAGCCCAAAAGTGGACTGCTCTGATCAAGAGATCCCTGCCGATCCGACGGGAAAATTTTTATGATGCCATGAAAAAGGAATTTCGATATACTCCGGAACAGGCTGATTCATGGCTTAGAAAGCATAAGCTTTTTATTTCCCAATTTGAACGAGGTGTAAATTATCATCGTTTTGCCACATTTGATTGCCGCGGTGAACTGGAAGATATTGCTGCGGGGCGGTATTCCGCGGTAAAAGCCGCTTCTCTTCTGCGCTCCAAATACAATGCTCAAGTGAAAATTGTGAAGGCGGCCGTCATATGATTCTGCTGCTTCGTCCGTATTTCCGGCTTTCTTTGTTATAATGCAGTGGATTGAGTTTTATGTGTGTTGCTGCAATATGGAGTTGTTTATAAAAACTGAAAAGAGAAAGGATTGGAAATGAAACACAGACGCAAAACAGAAACGCAAATGTTTTACGGGGTGCATTTCATGCGTAAAAGAAATTGTTTTTTCAGGCAAAGCGTCGCTTTTGAATTTACATTGATTGAGCTTCTGATCGTTATTGCGATCATTGCGATTCTGGCCGGCATGCTGCTGCCGGCGCTGAATTCGGCCAAAGAAAAGGCGCGGGGAATTTCGTGTGCATCGAATCTGAAGCAGTTGAATGTGATGTTTCAAAGTTATACCGTGGATTTCAATGATTGGCTGCCGCACAGGAGGGTCACCAACAAGTCAACGGACAGTTGGATTAACAGGATGATCGCTTTGAAATATACCGGAAACGTTGCATTTTTGATTTGTCCTTCGCATGGATTCGACAATCAGGCCCGGTCATATCTTCTTCAAAGATATGCGGACTATTGTAATCGCATGTCTTATGGCTACAATGACCATCTGGGCTCCAGTTCCTATTATGGGGCTACCGCATATCCCTATCTTCCAGGGGCAAAAATGACAGAAATCAAAACTCCGGCGTCAACCATTCTGCTGGGAGAAACCCGCAGCATAGGCAATACGGTATATGGGCATTATAATCTTTGCTGTTATGCCAATTTTGCAGACAGCGGCAATGGTTTTTTACGGGTTTCTCATCAAAAATACACGAATGTCTTATGGTTAGACGGGCATGTGATGTGTTATAAAGCGGGCACTGACGAGACTGCATACAATTATAATCCGTTCCGTAAAGGAAACACGGTAGGAAACGAGTATAATTACTTTGACCGTAAGTGATGCCTTGCCGGTTTCTGTTGGTCAAAAACGGAAAATATGAAAGGAAATCCCGAATGAAAAAAATATTTGTTTCGGTGCTGCTCTCTGCATTGACCGCATTTGCAGCTGAAATTGGAAACACGTCTGCCGGCATCAAGATTCCCGATACCGTCATGCCGCTGCAGAATGTTCCGGTATCTGTCGAAGTCAAATTTCCCGCGGTTCCAGGGAAAACCGGTATGGTTCCGGTTTTGAAAGCCAGGTTTTATTATAAATTTCCGCGGCCGGCCGGATGGAATAACGCTACCGTGTTTGAGCTTAATGAAGATGGGATGGATTGGTTTACCGACGAGCGCAAACCTCGTCTGCTTTTCCGGGGCAAAGAAATGAAGACACGTGCAAATAAAACACAAAAATGGTTTGCCGGCGGATGGCTGTTTTATTACTGTGACGGAGAGAAAGTCGACAAAAGGATTGCTCCGCCGATAGACTCGGCATTGTGCTGGTATTATTTTGATGTTTCCGATTTGGTGAATGCGGACAAGGAAAACATCCTGAAAATTACCAGCAGAGTGATTCAGCAGAAAAATCCGGTTTCATTCTGCATGAAAGATGCGGAAATTATTTATCTGCCTGAAAAGGAAGTTGAAAAAGGCAGAACTGGAAACTAAGAAAAGGAGAGGGCATTTCATATGAAAAAGACAATGCAGAAAGTTTTGGCTGCGGCTTTGGCCGCCGCCGCATTCGGGGTTCATGCCGGACTGGACCTTGCCGCCAACGGGAAAACCGGATATACTATCATATATTCTGAAAAAGAAAAAGAGGCGGCATCTGAATTGAAGGAACATCTGGATGCCATTACCGGTGCGGATTTTGCCATGCGCCCGGAGCGGGCCGGAGAAATCGTTTCGGGGCCGGTGATCTATGTCGGGCGAACCGGATTTTCCGAGAAAAAGAAAATCAATGCAGACAAAATGAAGCGGGAGGAATGGTTCGTAAAGAATTACGGACGCGATCTGGTCATAACGGGCGGGATTCCGCGCGGAACGCTGTTCGGAGTATATGAACTGCTGGAAAAAAAGCTCGGCTGCCGCTGGCTGGCCTTTGACACGTCGATTATCCCGAAACAAAAAGTCCTGAAGCTTGGGGACGTGGAGCTGAAGGGGGAACCGAGTTTTGCAAGTCGCGAGCTTTACGATGATTATCACAAATCCGCAACTCGGGGACCGGTAGTGCGCGATCAGTCCCTGAAATTCAGGAAGCGCATCCGTTCCTCGCTGAATTACGGAACTTATTATGCACAATGGGCGGACCGGTCGCTGCAGTATTACAGCACGGAGACCTGGTATTACTTTGTCAATCCTTCCAAATATTTTTCAACGCATCCGGAATATTTCAGCATGAATGCCGAGGGAAAACGCTATTGCGGCTGGCTGGTTGCACCGAACAAATTTGGAGGGGCATGGCAGGGGTCCAACCTGTGCGTGACCAATCCGGAAGTAGTGGACATCGTATGGGAAAAACTTCAGGAGTATATAGCCAAAGACCGTCAGAACCGCCCGAAAGAGAAGTGGCCGTTCAAATATCCGATTTCCCAAATGGATCGTGCTTCTTTTATTTGTCTCTGCCCGGAGTGCAAGAAAATCACGGAGAGGGAAGGCAGTGAAAGCGGGCTGCTGATCCATTTTCTGAACCAGATCGGAGAACGGCTGGAAAAGAAATATCCGGAACTGATTATCATTGCGAGCGCTTACGTCAGCACCCGGTTTGCGCCGAAGCATATCAAGCCGCGGAAGAATGTGATGCTCCATTGGACCAACCTGTATACGGTCAACGACTGCTACCGGCCGATCACTTCAAAATTCAATGCCGGACAGCTGGCGGAATATGAAGCCTGGATCAAACGTGGAATTCCGTTGAATCTGTATGAATACTGGAATATGGGGGGAGGATATTTTGATCCTCTCCGGGTGGAAACCTGCATCGACGCCATTATTGTAAATATTCCGTTCTTTTACAAAAACGGCTGCCGCAGCTATTTTGCGGAATTCGGCACGGATTATGACCGGCAGTATGCCCAGAATTTTGCGCATTTGCAGTGTTATGTTGCCTATCAGCTGCTGAAAGACGTCTATCAGGATCCGGAAAAATTGATCCGGGAGTTCATGAAGGGCTATTACGGTCCGGCCGAAAAGCCCATGAGTGAATTTTTGAAGATTCTGCGCGAGGCGGTGAAAAACGAGAGCAGCCACATGCACGCATATGAAAGGCAGCGTCCCTATTGCACGGAAGCTTTCATGCGGAAGGTATGGTCCCTGCTGGAAGAAGCGCGCAGCCTGACTCAGCAGGATTCGATTTACCGGAAACATGTGGAAATGGAGATGCTGTCGCCCATTTACGTGATCCTGAAAAACCGCTGGCTGATCGGGGATCACCGCAAATTGGAGGCTTTCTATAAATCGGAACGGCTGCGGCGGATCGGCGAGTCCAAAATTCCGGCGTTTATGACAAAGAGGATGATGGATCGTCTGGAAGGCGACCTCTGTGCGTTTGTGAACGTGGATTTGAAAGTTCCGGAACGGTACCGGAACCGGGAAGTGATCATGCTTGGCTGGCCGTATTTGAAATGGTACAGCGGCCATAACGTCAATTCATTCGAAGCGGATCCCGAAGCTGCCGGAGGTCGGGCCCTGATTTCCCCGAAACCGCGTTCCGTCGGACCCGGTTCCAAGTCTAAACATACTATGAAATCGACGGTGAAAGGTTTCACTCCGCTGGATTTCGGCGTGTATGACTCGAAAAACAAGAACTCTCTGCATAGACATTTTGAGGGGAAAATACCGCAGGATGAAAAATATCATTGGTACCGGCTGGGGCAGTTCGACCTGGGGCAGCATTCATTCGTCTGGGGCTTTTTCTGGACTGTCCGGTGCGATTTGTCCAATTTCCACCGGGTGGCGGACGGCGTTGAGAACGCCAATGTCTGGGATATCTGGGTTTCCGCCAAATTCACCGGGCCGGCCTATGTTTCCGGTTCCAGGAAGAAAAACGAAATATATTGGGATCAGGTCATGCTGGTCGGGCGGAAGATTAAGAAATAAATGAGCCTTTGAATAAGAATCAAGCAAGGGAGCGGTAATGAAAATGATGGAGAATCGTTTCACAGATGAACAATGCGAACGGATGTGGGCGGACAAATATACCTTTTTCTGGTATAATGCCCGGGAAATATTCCATTGGACCCAGGAGGATTTCGACCGGCAAGCCGCCCGGCTCCATGAATCCGGTATTACCCGTGTCATGACTTTCAGCGTAACCCATTTCCGCTTCAATTTCCGTCCTTTCTGGCCGGAGATTATCCGGACCATCGACCGGATTGTCCGGAGCTGTCACAAATACGGAATCAGAGTGGTGGAACACAGCAGCAGTTCTCTGACGCATCTGCCGGAAACTCCCGGCGATTGGGACCGGGTCAAAATGGCTTTGAAAGTACGTCTCAGTTCAATTGACGATTTTCCCGGTTTTGAACAATACATTGTGAGCAATCCGGAACTGGAACCGGGCATCCGGCTTTCCGATCTCTATCAGGTGGACGGCCGCACGGGCAAGGCTGCACGGACTCCGTATGTCGGACGGGTGTTCTGTTTCAATAATTCGCATTATCTGAAACACTATCTTGAACATCTGCATGAGATCGCCAAGACCGGAGTGGACGGGATTCTGGCGGATGATGTGCAGCAATACGGATCGGGAAATTCCTGTACCTGCTCCTATTGCCGGAAACTGTTCAAGGAACAGACCGGGCAGGACCTGCCGCCGCCGGAACAATGGGAACAGTTCTACAACCATTTTGAGAATCCGCTCTTCGTGAAATGGCTGAAATTCCGCGAATGGACAACCAAAAATTTTCAGGATCTGCTGACGCGGAAATATGCTGAATGGGGAATCGGGACCACCCGTCCGAATTATTGTTCCCGTCTGCTGGCGCGCAATTTGACTGCGTATACTTTTTCCTCCTGCTGGAAATACTGGGAACATATTTTTCAGGAAAACTGCTTTTCCCAGATAATAAAAATTTCCTGGCCGGAATTTTATCCGGAAGCGCTGCTCCAGTATTCGATCGGACGGAGGAAAAATGTACCGTCCATGTCCCTTTTTTATCCGTTCCGCTATGACCAGTATTATTTCTCCTGGGCATTGGCTGAATCCTGGGGGCAGATTCCTTTCCCCTGTCCGGAAGGTTTCAATATGGACAAGGAAAATCAATGGTTCAATGCTTTTGAAAAGAAATATGCCAAACTGTTCCGCAACCCGCAGAAAAATGCCGACTGCGCTTTCCTGATTTCCCGGGAATCCTTCGATTATACGGAAAGTTCGATCGAGAAAACTTACTATCCCCTGAACAGTCTGATGCAGGCGGCATATTTTGCCGGTATCCTGTGCGATGCAGTCAGCGAAGATGAAGAACCGGAAGCCTTTCTCCGTCAGAAATGCATTGTTTCGGCCGGGACAACCTTAGTGAGCGCTTCCCTGCTGGAGAAACTTGCATCTTTTGTAAAAAACGGGGGGAGACTGCTGATTTACGGAGCGTTTGCCGAGGTCAATCCTCCAGCGGGAGTGGATTTGCTTCTGCAGCATCCAAACGTCAGGTGCTTTCCTTGGAATTATGTTGATGAAACCTTCCAGCTTGCTCCTTGGGTCCAAAGGATGTATGGCGCAGAGAACCCCCGGAAAGCCGCGCCGCCGCTGGTGGCGGATTTCCTTCGTCACGGTCCCGGCCGGCAGCTCCGTTCGCAGCTGCCGGAAAAACCGCAGATCGAGTCGGTTCCGACCGGTTTTCGTGCGGATTTGTTCGTTCAGAAACAGGATCCGAAACATTTGACGCTGCACGTCCTGGATTTGCGTGATCTTCTGGTCCCGGAGGGGACTATGGTTTCTCACGATGATCCGTTGATCCATTTCCGCAAGAATGCTTCCCGGAATGAGGAGGAAATAGAAGTCCGGCTGAACCGTGACGATATTGTACGATGCCGGCTGATTTCTCCGTCCATCGACAGGGAACTTGAACTGAATCCTCGTGTTGATGCCGGACAATGTGCAATTGTCATCCCCAAAGATTCTTTTGCCGGTTACGCCGCAATCGAAATTGTTTGCAGATAAAATATAGAATTTGATTCCTTCATGGAATTGGAAAAGGAGTTTTTTATGCGCAATCCAAACCCTTATGCACAGACCGACTGGGAAAAAAATGAAAGAATTCATACCACTACCCATACTCATCTCATTAATCAGGAACTGTTGGATATAGCTTTGGAAAAAGGATATGAATTATTGACGCTTTCCAACTATTATCCATCCGTGCCATATTATCCACTTTCTTCTGTGAAAGTAAATTCTTTTTGCGGTTGTCAGAAATGGGGCATACGGTATAAGGATGAATTTATCGAAGGGCCGATAAACTGGAATGAGATCATTGCCGAGTGGAAGGATATCCTTCCGGAAGAACAGCGCAGGAATTTCCCCTTTGCAGAGGGCGAACCCGTTTTCCAGCCGTTGCCGGAAGGAATACTGGAAGCGCCCAATGCGGAACATCACAACTTTATTGATTGCTATTTTATAGAACGGGGCTTTCATGTAACCGCTCCGGGCGCCATGTGGGCAAGCGGGTATTTCGACGTGAGGAATAAATACTTATTGAAAGACCACGGTTATCAGAATGGTTCCGGCCTGCCTTGGAAAGAAGCCTTCCGGAGAATACTGGATTCCCTGAAATGGAAAGACGGGGGCGGGATCATTATCAACCATCCCGCTTCCTCCCGCATCCCTCTGGATTTCCTCCTGGAAGTCCTGGATTATGACGACCGCGTCCTGGGGATAGAAGTCTGGAATACATCCCTTTCCAGCGAAGGAATTTGGGACAGCATCCTGCGTACCGGAAGGCAATGTTTCGGATTTTTTGTGCCGGACCATTACAATGACAGAAGCATGATGTATAATCCCATGAACATCGTTCTGCCGGAAGAAAGGACAGCTTATGCCTGCATGAAAGCCTATCGGACCGGTTCATTTTACGGCTGTCTGTTCAACTCCGGACTGGCCTTTGAAAAGATCGTTTTCGACGGGGAAAGGCTCTTCGTGAAAACCAATAAAGATGCCTTCATAGAGGTCATCGGTTCTCCCGGAGTCCTCGCTTACAGCAAAGGTAATGAACTGGCATATTCCGTGTCTATGGAAAAAGAAAAGATCGTCTATTTGCGCGTCAAAGCTTCCGACGGCACAGGCGAAACGATCTATTCCCAACCCATGATGCTGTCCAGATGAAAGTAAGCGTCGAGAGAGATACATGTCAGCGGTTTTCCGGACGAAAGATTACCGCAACTGACCGATCCGGAATCTTGTCATGAAGAGACTTTTTTCCGGTATTCGCGGGGCGTCATGCCGTGATATTTTTTGAAGGCGCTGGAGAAATTGTTGTCGTCGCAGAAATGGAGCATGGCGGCGATCTCGCCGATCCGCAGGTGACTCCGGGTCAGCAGCCACGCGGCACGTTTCATTTTCTCCTCCATGACGTATTGCGCCGGAGAGAGAGGAAAAACTTTCTTCCACTGGCGGTAAAACGAACGTTCCGAAAAACCATTTTCAGCCGCGATCCGGGTAATGTCCGGCTCGTTTTCGGCATCCAGCCGGATCAGGGAAGCGATTTTCCGGATCCGGCTCTCCAGGTCGTCGGATTCGATCTTCCGCTGGAACAGCAGTTCCTCCAGAATGGCAAAACAGACCAGGTCGATCCGGTCCGCGGAACCGATGGTCTCCGAAACGGCCATCAGAGCGCTCAGACGCCGGATCAGCTGTTTCAGCGAACCGGTCATAACAATGGGCTGGATCAGATCTTCAGGCAGAAAATCAAGGGTTTTCAACCGGCGCGAAACAGCTTTCGAATAAATGAAAAACAGGGCTTCCCGGCGGTCGGCGGCATGAAAACTGTGATGATGCCCCGGCATTTTGAAAACCGCGTGCGGATACGGAGTGGTGATCATTTCTCCATCAACGATATCGCAGGCGTGATCCTCCTCGGCGGAAAGCCGCAGCGTCACCTCCAGCCGGGTATAACGGTCGTCATTGGGTACGGTCTGAAAAAGATGGACCTGACCGACGCTTTCCACCGGGAAAGGGAAATTGGCTGCCCGTTTCATGTTTTTAAGATTTATGAGAGTAAGCATAATGGTGTAATATGATCCGATATTGGCAAAAATTTAAGCCTTTTTTGGCAGAATAAAATTGATTTTATGCGCTGAAGTTTTATATTGTCCGAAAGTAATCATCCTGCAATCAGAAAAAGGAGCTATTTTTATGGATCGGCTGAAAAAAGTCGGCGATGTGAAAAAGTTCACATCCAAGGAAATCGATCATTCCCGTCTGGGGATCGGGTTCGAAAAACTGGACCGGGCGGCATTCGATCCGGAAAATGCCTATGACAAGGTGGCGGACGTCGGGGTCAAATGGGTCCGGATCCAGTCCGGCTGGAACCGCACCGAAAAGGAAAAGGGCGTTTATTCCTTCGAATGGCTGGATTCCATCGTGGACAATCTGGTGGACCGCGGCCTCAAACCGTGGATCTGCCTCTGCTATGGGAACAGCCTTTACAACGAACGTGCGGCAAAGGTTTTCGGTGCCGTGGGCTGTCCGCCGCAGACCGAGGAGGAACGCGCGGCGTGGAGCCGCTATGTGACGGCGCTGGTCAAACGCTATACGGGAAAAGTCGAATGGTATGAAGTCTGGAACGAACCGGACGGGGTCTGGTGCTGGAAGCACGGTACGAGCGGAACCGAATACGGAGAACTGGTCAAGCTTACCGCCGCCGCCATCAAGCAGGGCAATCCCGAGGCGAAAGTCATCGGCGGAAGCCAGTGCATGTTCAGCATGGAATGGCTCTCGGCCGTGCTGGCAACCGGTGCCGCCGAGGTCATGGACGGTTATACTTATCATAATTATCTTGAAGAGATCCTGCCGGGGAGAGTGCCCGGCATGATCGCACTGGTCCACTGGTACAACCCGAAAATCAGGATCATCCAGGGCGAAACCGGCACCCAGTCCCGGTCCGACGGCCGCGGCGCCCTCAGCGGCGCCGCCTGGACGCAACTGAAACAAGCCAAATTCATGGTCCGCCATACCATCGCCGATTTCCGGAACGATGTGATGTTCAGCTCCTATTTCTCCTGTCTGGACATGATGGAAGCGCTGAACGGAACGATCGGAGACGCGGCCAGTTACAAGGATTTCGGCTATTTCGGAATCCTGGGCGCCGATTTCGATGAAAACGGGAGGGCGACCGGCAACTTTTCTCCCAAGCTGTCCTACCGCACGCTGCAGACCCTTTCGTCGGTTTTCCGCGAGGATTTCGAGCTGGCGGATCTGCCGGTCTACCTCGGTTGCGAACCTTCCAAGCGGCTTCTGGGGGGAAAGGAAGAACCGGCGTCCCATTTCACGCAAGTCGGTTTTTCCAAGCCGAACGGGTCTTATGCCTTCGCCTACTGGAAACCGACCGACCTGCTGACAGAATCGTTCGAGTCCACCATTACGATCCACACCGCGGCCATGCCGGGCAAACCGCATCTGGTGGATCTGGTGGACGGCAGTGTGTATGAGATTCCGGACAGCATGATCCAGCGCAGCAGTGCCGCAAAAAAAATCGCTCTGGACGGCACGGAGACGATGATTCCGGAAGAACAGACCTTTGATCCGAAGCTGAATTATTACTGTTTCCATCAGCTGCCCGTCAGAGATTATCCGCTGCTGCTGACCTTCGGCGATTTCGCCGATTTTGTGTAAGGCTCAGGTATGGCGTCGGCCTGCGGTTGACAGACCGGCCGGACAAAACCCGGATCTGATCAGAACTTGGTTGCTTTCGGCAGCCAGGTCTGGCCGTTATAGGTCACATTCCTGGAACCGGGATACTTGGCGAACAGGATCGTTTCGACATGCATGTCCGCGCGCATGAAATTGCCTTTGCCGTTATGCCGGGGCGGAACGACTTTCCGGTTGGGCTCGTCGCCGTCGGAGGGGCTGTAGACATTGCCGCAGCGGTAATCGGTATTGCCCCAGCCGGAACTGTCGGCCATGAAAACGGTCCGGGAAGGACGGACCACCTGAGTCAGCTTCAAGATTCCTTTCCCGCTGCCGGAATTGTTTCCGTAGATGTAGGAATTGAACGCGTAGGAAAGATAGACTTTTTCGCTGTTGGTGGGGGCGCAGGGGAACATCGGGGCGTACCGGGTGGTGAAGCAGGCGGTCCGGTCCGGCAGGACGGGACAGGCCAGCTTGTTCAGTCGGATTTCCCCGTCGTCGGTCTTATAGCATCCGGCCAGAAACTCATCTTCGTATTTCCAGTGGAAATAATTGGCCATGGCGGCATATTTGTTCCAAAACCAGTACCACGGCTTGGTGGCGGACGAACCGGTATTGGCGTTATGGGAGGGATAATATTCGTTGTAATCGCCCTGATAAAGGATCGCGCATTTGCCGATCGAAGCGAGATTGTTGACGCAGCTGATGGTCTGCGCGGTCCGTTTGGCTTTGTTCAAAGCGGGCAGCAGAATGGCGGCCAGAATCGCGATGATCGCTATCACCACAAGGAGCTCGATCAGCGTAAAACGGCTTGCCGTTTTACGCTTCAGGTATGAGAGATGAGGTATGAGAGATGAGGTGTTAAAACGTTTTTCGTATTTCTGCATGTTTTTTCGCTCCTTTCAGTTTTCCCTATCCGAAATTATGTTATATTCCAGGTTGTTTTCGAGTGAAAAGTTTCTCCGTCAGGGGAGTTTGACGAGTTTCAGCCCCCAGAGCCGGTTCCAGGCGTCCTTCGGCTGGTTGTTCATGGAGATCATGAGAACATACCAGGAATCAGCGGGGATGTTGATGACCTGCTTCACGGGGAGTATACCGGGTGCGGGCTTGCAGGTGAAATTGACCAGTTCCGGCGTGCGGAGACGCTGTTTCCGGATCAGTTCCGTATCCTTCAGCGCCGCGGGATCGAATTCGGGGACCTGGT
>JAZUCR010000468.1:0-10495 GCA_045639225.1 Victivallales bacterium | reverse complement strand
AAGAGCCGGCATACGGGGACCGGCGGCCGTTCGGCACGCCGGTCCCGGGCTCCTTTTCAGTGGCTCATGGTCAGGATCACGCCCAGGGACTTCTCCGGGTGATCGACCAGAAGATCGCTTGCCTCGCCGATCTTTTCCAGCGGCAGCCGGTGAGTGGTCAGCGGATCGACATTCAGACGTTTTTCCGCCATCAGGGCGATCAGTTCCCGCCCGTTGCGCTGCGTGGTGAACTGAACGAAGGCCGGCGGATAATCTTTGCCGTATTCCCAGGCGGTATCATGATACCCGGCTCCGGTCCGCGAAGAGACCCGGATGTTCAGATTGCCCGATGCCGCGCCGCCGTCCACCGGAACGCGGCAGCCGCCGACCACAACGACATTTCCCATCTCATGACCGTCCGCGGAAATCTTCATGCATTTTTTGATGTTCATGAAAGCGCTTTCGGCATTGCCGCCGAAGGCAAACAGGGCAAAATCCAGCCCATACGGCGCGGCAAAAGCTTTCGTCAGTTCCACCGGATCGTTCTTGATGAAATCAATGGAACGGATCCCGCACCGGGCGGCGATTTCCGCCCGCAGCGCCAGTGTTTCCCAGCCGAGTACCCGGGCGCCGCTGAGCTGATACAGCTGTGCTGCCAGATTGCCTACGATGCCCTGTCCGAGGACCGCGCCGTATTCACCGAGTTTGACCTCGGTCCGGCGGACCGCCTGCAGCGAGGTCGCCGCCAGCGAAAGATAGGAGGCCTGTTCGAAAGTCACTTCATCGGGCAGGGGCACCACCAGATTCACCGGGACCGCCGCATAGTCGGCGTGCTGCGCGGCTCCCGCTCCCATGCAGGCCACCCGCATGCCCGGTTTCAGTCCTTTTACATCACCTTTCGTCTCCAGGATGATCCCCGCATTGGAATAACCGAACCGTATCGGCGCGGAATCCGGTTTCGCAGGCTCGTTCCGCAGCTTTTTCACCAGCGCCATCTCCGTCCCCGGACTGATCAGGGAAGCATGCACTTCCACCAGCACCTGGTTCTCCTTCAGCGGAGACATTTCCTCTTCTTCGATGGCGACTCTTCCGTTGTAATAAACTGCTCCGACTCTTCTTTTCATATTTGCAGACCTCCGGTTTTCCTGCGGTTTCTCCGGTAATATATTCCGCCCGGCAGAAACAGTAAATTGCAATCTGGAGAAAAAATTTATCATTTTGGAGAAAAACCGGTTGCTTTTTGCCGATTTTGCGGTATAATGACTGTGAATCAGGGAGGCAAATCATGACGAATCGGAACCGGGAAGCGGAGTTATTGTATTTCGGTCACGGCTATACCAGCGGGACCGTCCTGCACCGGCATCCTTATTTCCAGCTGGAATACTGTATCGAAGGGCATCTTCCAGCCGCGGATGCCGACCGGTCGATCATTCTCAATCCCGGCGACTACTGGCTGATTCCGCCTGAGACCCGGCATAAATTTTTCAAAACCGGACACGTTCAGAATTATATCTCGATCAAGTTCGTTTCATCTTCTGGCTGCACTGCCCTGATCGGGCATGATCCGGTCTGCCGGTATTTCCTCGACCGGATCCGGGCGGTGATCGACGGTGAAACTTCCTTCAGTGCCTATTCCGCGGAAGGGAAATGCATTATCGAGAATTATCTTTCCGGTTTTCTCGGGCAGCTGAACGGGATGAACGACTCCATTTCCAAATCGAAATTCGAAGCCGGGCTGCAGACCTGGATCTGTGATTCCGGTGCAGTGTCCAATGTTGACGATTTGGCTGAAAATTTCGGCATGACCCGGTCGGAATTCAAATACCGGTTCAAACAGGAGATCGGGCACGGCAGGATCAAGCAGTATATCGACTCGGTCCTGCTCGAAATGATCGAACAGCATCTGCGGTATTCGGATGTTCCGCTGAATATGATCGCCGGACAGCTGCATTTTTCTTCGATTTATGCTTTTTCGCGGTATTATAAACATCATCGCGGGATCTCTCCCTCCGAATTCCGGCATCAGACGCAGGGATCCGAGGATTGAATCGGCCTGCATTTTTTTTCGTTCAGTGCTTGATTTTTCACTGAAAGTGTTTTATATTGCTTAATAAGAGCGTTTGGAATTCATTACATTACGGAGAAACGAGTCTGCAATATCTGTTCCGTCTGTTTTGAATTGAATCGGCTAGCAAGTTCCATGCAACTTAAAAATGCGCAGAAAACAGCAGAAAGAAGGAAACAGACCATGAATCGTTTTTCATCCTTTGTCTCTCCTCGTTCATTACTCCGGCGGGAGTGCAGTTTTACGCTGATAGAGCTCCTGGTCGTGATTGCCATCATTGCGATCCTGGCGGGTATGCTGCTGCCGGCGCTGAACCAGTCCAAAAAACGGGCCAAAATGGTCCAATGCGTCGGCAATCTGCGCCAGCTGGGACACGCTGCCAATAATTACGCGGATGACAATAATGCCTGGTACTGCCACGGCAATGGAACCACCAATTTCCTTTTCCATTACAAAATTGCCACGAAAAAGGGCTGTCTGGGTGATTATATCAACCAAAAACCGGACCCCGATTATGGTGTGGCGCCGATGCTTATCTGTCCGCTCGGTACCCGCAAAGGACTGAAACCGTATAAGTCTTCAGAACAATTCAGTTACGGTTTCAACACCTATCTGGTTGCCGTAAGCCTGCCGACGACCAAACAGATCGACAGACGCGACCGGGTCAGAAATCCTTCGGGCCGGATGCTGCTCTCCGAACTGGGGTATGATGACTGGCTGCATGTTTCCTTCAACCATCCTGCCGGCAACCGCGGCTGGGCAGGAGCACAGGAATCCCGCGCCAATTATACCGCTTTCCGCCACAACCGCAGCTGTGCGGTGATTTTTGTCGACGGACATGTGACACTGATCCCGTATACGAAATATCCCCTCGGTTCCTCCAAGGCCGCGAACGATCCGACGAATTTCTACAAGACTTACTGATCCGGTTCGTATGACAGGACCTGACCTTCCCGAAGAACGTGCCGGGAAGGTTTTTTTCAGGCAGAATCCGGTTTTTCCCTGCGGTTGATAACGTTTTGATATTGTTCCACAAAAGTTACATGAGGAGTTTTATGATGATTCGTTTCGCCTCCATTGGACTGACGGCAGGATTGCTGCTGGCGGCATCGTTCAGTATTTTTGCCGGGGAGATCCTGCTGCTCGGCAGTCCGCTGGAACGCAGCGTGATCCGGGAAAAGATCCTGCGTCCGAACGGCATCCGTCATAAGGACTCCGCCGAATGGGTCGGCCCCGCCGATTTCGGCAGATATCCGGCGGTCCTGCTG
This sequence comes from Victivallales bacterium, assembly GCA_045639225.1. Lineage (GTDB taxonomy): Bacteria > Verrucomicrobiota > Lentisphaeria > Victivallales > UBA1829 > SIG94. Next base: position 7,183 of record JAZUCR010000468.1, on the reverse strand, counting down.
GTCGACCGGGACAAATCCTCGGGCAAATGGTCCGCGAAGAGCGATATCGACGCGCTGCGCAAGTATCTCCAGAACGGCGGAACCGTCATCCTCGGCGGTCATGCCATCATGGATCTGGGGGGTGCCCGCCGGTCCCTGAAATCGCTGGAAAAACTGCTCGGCTATTCCGTCATCGGCGTCATTCCGCCCAGAAAATACACTGCGGTCAGTTTTACCGCCGAGGGGAAAAATCTTTTCGGACCGGCGCCGTTTGCCGGACGGTCCTGGTACTGGCCGGCGAGCAACGGTCCGGCGAGGACGACTACGGCCCGGACGCTGGCGGAATATACCGGTCCCGGCGTTTCCGCCCGGCCGGCAGTTCTGGTCAACAGCGTCGGCAAAGGCCGCGTCTTTACGATCAATCCTTCGGTCGCCGGTCTGGCCGCCCACATGAAAAGCCTCGGGACCGTGGATGACGAGGGAATTTACACGCTGAATGAAGACGGGCAGCGGCTGCAGGCTCTCGAACAGCTTTATCTGGCGGTCCTCAAACAGGTCGAAGGACTGGAGATCGACAAGACCATTGAACGGAGTTCCACCGAACTCAAGCCGCTGGGCAGTCCGGGTCATCTGGTTTATCATAACGAACGCGTCCATCCGGCGAAATTCCGTCCGCCCGCGCCGCTGAAACCCGCCGTCCTGCTGGCTCAGGACGGGCAGGCCAAAGCGGTGATCGTCTGCCCCGGAACCAAACCGATGACCGCCCTCGCGAAAGAACTCAAATATCATCTCGATAAAATCACCGGCGGCAATTTCCGGATCACCGGACAGAAACCGGCAGCCGGACCCTGCATCGAATTGAAGGAAGACCCCGCGCTGCCGCCGGAAACTGCGGTCGCGAAGACCGAAAAAGACCGTGTGCTCCTGAGCGGGCATCCCGCCGGGATCCATCTGGCGGTCTTCTATTTCCTGGAAAAACTCGGCTGCCGTTATCTCTGGCCGGGCGAACTCGGCAAGGTCATCCCCTCGAAACCGACCCTCCACGCGCCGGAAATGGATCTGAAAGCCGCGCCGACCCTTCAGAACCGCCGGGTCCGCAATGTCCATCTCGGTCCGAAAGGCTCGCTTTCCTCCGGCATGAGGCGCATCGGCGTCACCGATCCGAAAGTCGAGGAGAAATTCAACCGGCTCTTTTCCGCGAGATCCCGTGACAGCCAGGGGAATTCCAGCCTGTTCCGGTGGCTTGGACAAGGTTCCAGGACTTCTTACCAGTACGGTCATGCCATGGGGTATCTCTGGAAAAAATACGGCAAAGAGCATCCGGAATATTTTGCGCTGCAGGCCAACGGCTCCCGCAGCCAGGCCGCAGCGCCGGACCGTCCCCGTCTCTGCAAGTCCAATCAGGGACTGGCCGATGCGGTCAGCCGCGACGTGATCGAATATTTCACCGAACACCCGGACAGACTTTGCCGTTCGATCTGCCTGAACGACGGCGGACATACCAGTTTCTGCATGTGCGAAGAATGCCGGAAACTCGATCCGGTCAACGGACATCCGATTATGCTGACCATCCGGCAGCCGGGCGGCGGCAGCACCAAGATCTCCTATGTCTGCCTGACCGACCGCGTCATGGTCTTTTTCAACCGGATCGCGGAACAGCTGGTCAAAAAATTCCCCGGTAAAAAACTTTCGGTCTATATTTACAGTTCCTACAGCATGCTGCCGGTGAAAGTTGCTCCGCATCCCGCGCTGGTGCTTTATCTGACCGATTTCTCCTATGTCAACGAGAGCCGGCGTCAGCGGTGTCTGGACGATTACGCCAAATGGTGTTCGTTCGGCAATCCGGTGCTGTTCCGCCCGAATGCGCTGCGCGGTTTCGCAAGTATTCTGGCGCCGCAGAATTACGCCCGCAAGATCTTCAACGACCTGGAATTTTTCAAAGCCAACGGGCTGGTCGGCACCGATTACGACTGCAATGAAAAACACTGGGCGTGCAAGGGTCTCATTTATTATGCCCTGCTCCGGGCACACTGGAATCCCGACCGGCTGGATTTCGATGCCGTTCTGGACGACTACTGCCGCAGCGGTTTCGGTCCTGCCGCCGAAGATGTCAAAGCCTATTTCCTCAAACAGGAAAAGATCACCGATCAGGCCGCCGCGGCGCAGAAACCATACCTGGATTTCTACACTGCGGAAGCCGCCGCCGGACTGCGCAGTCTGCTGGATAAAGCCTCTGCCAAAGCGGCCGGCGATCCGACCGTGCTGAAACGGATCGAGTTCCTGAAACTCGGCCTGACCGCCGGAGACTACACCATCGCCATGCACCAGGCATTGAACTCCGGAGACCGGAAGAAATTCACCCAGGTCCGCAATCAGATGCGCACGTGGCTCCGGAAAACCATGATGGAATCTCCGCTGGCGATCTATCCGGCTCAGATCGGACGCTCTTCCTATCTTGCAGGCAAATAAATCACATAAAGGTATCGAACATGAGAAAATTGTTTCTGGCCGTCGTTCTGCTGTCTGCCGCCGTCCGGCTGACTGCCGATTTCCGCAATGAAAGCTTCAAAAAAGGCACCACCACGTGTTTTCGGGTGGAAAACCCCTTCTATTCCATTGTCGTGGTCCCCGATTACGGCGGCCGCATCTTCTACTGGAAAAACAAGATCAGCGGCGTGGTCCTCGCCGATTCGGCGATCCCGGACCAGCCCGGCCGGCAGGAAAATTTCGGCGGGATCCTGGACGACCGTCATTTCGGCATCACCCCGTACCAGTCCTTCGTGTTCCGTCCCGATGCCAAAACGGTCTCGCTGTATATGAAGGGTTTCAACGAGAAAATGAAGCTCGGGATCGAAAAGCGGCTGACTTTTCACGCCGATTCCCCGGTCATCAATGTCCGGTATAAATACAGCAATTATTCTCATCAGCCGCTGATCGGTTTCGCGCTGGGACAGCGCAGTTTCTTCCGGGTGAACGGCGGTCCGATCACCACCGCGGAAGTTTATTTCATCCCGTCCACCCATACGCTCCGACGCATCACCGGGCTGACCCTGAAAGGCTACGGCAGCGAAATGCCTCGCGCCCTGAAATCCGCCTTCGGCAGCTCCTGGCACGCGCTGCTTTCACCGCCGATCAAATCCGGTATTGCCGTCCATCACAACGATCAGTGGTACGGCGGCCGCTACACCTGGAAAGCCGGGATCGGTTTCCCGACTTACGAATGGATGTACGGTCCGCTGGCTGCCGGTCACTCCCAGGTCACGACCTATGACATGATCCAGGTCGACGGGTTCGAAAGTCTTTCCTATGCCGACCGGGATCTGCTGGCCGACATGCGGCTGACCCCGAAAAAGAACAAACTCCAGGTCAGCCTCAAGATCAAACGGCTCGGCACCCTTCCCAGGGATGCGAAACTTTCCACCAGCATCCGGAAAGAAGCTTCCAAATGGAAATACACGCTGAAACCCGTGCCGCTGGACAAGGATGAATTCACCCAGACCCTGCCGATGAAAGGCGAAGGTGCTTTTGCGGTCGAACAGCGAATCCTGGTCGGGAAAAAGAAAATCACCGGCTGGTATGATACCGTCATCGTCGGCAAAGATGCCGAACTCACTCCGATGTTCCAGCCGGAATACACGGAAAACCACGACCAGGAACCGATCCCCGGCTGGGTCCCGCCCGCCGCCGTCAAACTGGATTTCAGCAAGGAAGCCGAGCAGCGCAGATTCGCCGTTTCCCTGCCGCCGAAAGACAATCTCTACCGGGAATGCGCCAGGGTGGAACTGGATATGATCCGCGGCGAGACCGAATCCTTCGAACTGCAGCTCTATCCGTTCGAACCGAGCGAAAAATTCACCTTCTCCTGCCGTCCGCCCGCGGGCATCGGCATGAAGATCATCCCGGAAACGGTGTTCCGGTGGGACGGCAAAACCAGCTCCAATACGCGATATTTCCGCATCCTGATCCCGCGGAAGGAATTCGACACGGAAACTCCTGCGTCCGTCTGGGTGATCGTCAATACCGATCAGGCCGAACCCGGCAATTATACGGTCCCGGTGGAATTCCGCAGTCAATCCGGCAAAACCGCCGCGGTCACCGTGCAGGTGCGGGTCTCCCCGGTCGCGCTCCCCGGGCGGAAACTGGTCATGATGGAATCGGAAGTCAATTTCCCGCAGAAAGTAATGGACACGCCGGAACTGATGTCCGCCTGGCTGCGGAATCTCAACGGCCACAATGCGGATTTTCTGCAGCTGGGATCCGCCACCGGATTCGTGGTCGCCACTCCCGCCGCCGGGGTGAAGAAGAATGAACTCGGTCTGCTCAACAAGATCACCGATGCGGCAATCTCCCACGGGCTCACCCGGGTGAAAACCGCCCGCTATTCGGTCAAGCCCCCGACCAAAGAGGAAGAGGAAAACTGGCAACGGCTCGGACGCGTTCTCCGGCTGAAAGGATATCAGGACAAAGACATCTTCGTGAAGATCAAGGACGAACAGCCGCCGGATCAGTTCCCGGTGATGTGCGAAATGGGCAAATGGCTCAAGGCTGCGGGTTTCCGTCCGTTCAGCACCTTCGCGCTGCTGCTGCCGTTCCCCGAACGGCTGAAACTCCTCAGCCCGTCTTTCGAACTTTATCAGGGCGGCAGCGGCGGACCCATGACCATTGCCGCGAGACGCAAGGACGGTCTGCTCAAACCCGGCGATCTGGTCGGCGACTATACCGGCTACGGCAACAGCTGGCAGACCTATGAGACCATGGCCAACTGGGGCATCCGGGCGGCGTTCCTCAAACATGATTTCTTCCACAACCATGAATACATGCGCGGCGGCAACTACCGGCTTACGCATAATATCATCCGCATCGGGGATGATCTGGTGCCCGAGGATTCGCCCGCCCATGAAGGCTTGCGCGACGGCATGGATTTCGCCAATATGGCCGCGCTCTGCCGCGATTGGATCGACCGGCTGGAAAAACTCTCAGAATATGCCGACAAAGCCCGCGGATACCGGCAGGAATACGACCGCATTTTCGGCGGTATCCTGAAGAGAAAGCCGCTGAACCTTTCCGGCCTCGCCGACTACACCATGGAACGCGCCTCGCTGGCGGATTATCTGCAGGCGAAATCCGCGCTGATCCGGCTGCTCGAAAACATCCGCACCGCGACGGTCGGCAAAGATTTCGCGGCGGTCACCTGGAATGGTATGAAGCTGTGTGAACCGGGTGTGATCTTCCAGGCGGAAGGTCCAGAAGCGGACTATTTCACCAACGCTTTCCGGAAAGCCTTCCGGATCGCGGACGGCAAGCGCAAACCGGGGATCAAGGTGGTGTTCAAGATCGCTCCGACGGATGAACTTTCCTACCGGATCGAACGGACGGACGACGGGATCACCGTGACCGCGCCGACGGCGGAAGGTCTGCGCAAAGCCGCGGACAACTGGATCCGGACCATGGATCCGGCCGGGATCTGGTTCTGATCGAAGGAATCGAAATCTGCGCGGGTCACTCGGCGGCTTTGCGCCTGAGCGCATCGATCGATTTCAGCAGGGCGTAGCAGACTTCCATTCTGGGGACCGCCACGCCGTGTTTGCGGGCGATCCGCAGCGTATTGCCCAGGATCGCTTCCACTTCCAGCGGACGGCCCGCCAAATAGTCCTGCAGCATGCTGCTGTTGTAGGGTTTCAGGGAGCGGGTATAGGCCATCATGTCGTCCGCTTCCTTCGGGAGGATCGTGACCCCTTCGCAGGCGGCGACGGCAATGACTTCATCCATCAGGCCGCGGCAGAGCTGTTCCAGTTCGGCACCATCGCACAGCCAGCCCGTATCGGCTCCGCCTGCCAGCACGGAAACCGGATTGAACGGCACGTTCCACAGCAGTTTCCGCCAGCGTGCTTCCTGGACATTCTCCATCAGTTTGCAAGGGGCACCGCCGGCGATGAAAAGCTCCGCCAGACGCTGTGCCGCCGGACTGGGTTTCCCCGCCGGATAACTGCCGATCTCCAGCCGCCCCGGTCCGGTGTTGAACACCTTGCCGGATTCCGGACGCGATGCGCACAAGTAGGCGATGCAGCTCAGGATCTCCTGTTTCGGAAAGAGCGCGGCGATTTTCTCTTCGATGGCGATGCCGTTCTGGATCAGCACGATCACCGTCGACGGCGACAGCGGCACGCCCGCGGTGAGCTGGGCCGGATCGGCATCCGGAAGGACTTTGGAGGTGATGAGGATATAGTCCGGCGTGAACGCACATTCGGAGGCTTTCCAGATCACCTGTTCGGGCATGAAAAAGTTGATCGTGTCGCGGTCGTTGACTTCATAGCCGCGGGCTTTGGCGACCTCGTAATCACTGCGTGCGACCACCGCGCATTCCGCGCCGGCTTTCGCGAGTTTCGAAGTGAAAAACACGCCGAGCGCACCGGCTCCGATCAGCAGGACTTTCGCCTGTTCCATACCCGGATCTCCTTCAGTAAAGCAGATTGTCGATCAACCGCGTGGTGCCGAAATATGCCGCCAGCGCGATCATGATCGGTTTCCCCTGATAAACCGTGACCGGATCGAGTTCGTCGGCATCCACGGCTTCCACGTAATCGACTTTCCCGCCCGCGGCGGTGATCTTCGCGGCGATTTCCGAAGTGATTTTCCCCAGATCCTTTTCGCCTTTTTCGAGTTCGGCGCGGGCTTCCCGGAGCGAACGGGACAGCACCAGCGCGTTCTGCCGTTCGGTCTCACTCAGATATTTGTTGCGGGAACTTTTCGCCAGTCCGTCCGCTTCCCGGACGATCGGCGCAATGACCATCTTGATCGGGAAATTGAGGTCGCGGATCATCCGCTTGAGCACCCGCGCCTGCTGGGCGTCCTTCTGTCCGAACACGCCGATATCCGGCAGCACGGCATTGAAGAGTTTCGTCACCACGGTGGTGACGCCGTCGAAATGGGTCGGCCGGGTCTTGGCGCACAGGCCTTTGGAAAGCTTGCGTTCGGAAACGTAGCAGGTGATCGGGGCGGGATACATCTCCGAAGCGGTCGGCGCGAAGATCGCGTCGGCTTTTTTCTCTTCGCAGAGGTCGCGGTCGTGCTCGAAATCGCGCGGATAACTGTCGAAATCCTCATTCGGCGCAAACTGGATCGGGTTGACGAAGATCGTGACCACGACCAGTTCGGCTCCGTTGGCGCGGGCGGCATCGATCAGGGAAAGATGGCCTTCATGCAG
>JAZUCR010000467.1:0-2810 GCA_045639225.1 Victivallales bacterium | reverse complement strand
ATTCTTGAGCGCTGCTCACAGGAACGTGGTGCGTTCCGCAAGCCCAAAACTTCAGTAATGTACCACGTTGTTTCATTTTTTTCAAACCGGAAATCCGCAAAAAAGGGAAAAAGATTTCCGGAAATCCCTTTTCATAAGGTGCATTACTGACAATGAATCAGAATTTTGATTTTGTCGGCGCACGGGAATTCCGTGCGGGTCGCCGGCGCACCAGACGGTGCGTCATTGATGATGGTTTCAACCCGGAATTGGTGGAAACGGCATTCTTCGACGGAGTGCTGGAGATACCGAAACTCGAAGCACCAAAGGAGGTTATATTACCTGAACGCCTGATCCCGTTCACCAAGCGCAACAGCAGTGCCGATTTTTCGGAAATGCTGGTGTTCTATGAGCAGGATGTCAGGTTTTCCGGCATCCTTCAGAACCCGGAGGATTACATTGATGATTTCCGCCGGTTCCGCGGGATCGTCTCGCCGGATTTCTCGCTCTACTGCGACATGCCGCTTCAGGCACAGATGAACAATGTCTACCGCAACCGCGCGCTGGGATGCTTCTTCCAGCGGCACGGGATCTATGTGATCCCCAATGTCCGCTGGGGCGACGAACGCAGTTACACCACCGCGGTCTTGCCGGAATGTTTCGCGTTCCTCGGCGTTCCCAGACACAGCATCGTCTCGATCGGGACCTACGGCTGCATTCAGGGCAAGGAGAACACGAGGCACTTCCGGGACGGTCTGGCCGCGATGATCGACTGCCTGGAACCGGAAGTCGTGCTGGTTTACGGGTCAATGCCGGATCGCATCTTTGCCCCGGTCGCGAATCGAACCCGGTTCGTCCAACACCCGGACTGGACCTCCTTCAAGAAAGGAGGCCGTCAGGATGGGAACAGGTAAATCGGGACGCTATTTGAATACGCGGGGTTCCGGACGGACGGTCAGCGACTTCGCCGTGGTCCATTCGCTGGAAGGCAGATTTGTCAAGACGCAGGTCAAGGTCAACGGCAAGGTACAGTTCAAACCTCGTCTTGCCGCTGGCGGCCATGGACAAGCCGGGATGGATTTGCTTGATAAATATGGCATTCAATACCATGTTGTCAAGACTTATCCAAACGGTGTGCGTGTGGGTTATATCCCAAGACATGACAAAAAAAGCAAACAGTCTGGAATCGGGCAGGCATGGTTTCCTTCCAATTGGACCGACAAGGACATCAAACGAGCCGGAAGTCATGTCGCTGGGTTGACGGGCAATCGACATATTCCTGATGGAGTTACTGTTTACGGAACGTATAAAGGAGTTCGGGTAGGCATCATGCGGACAAACGGAAAAATCGCAACGGTATTTCCTGATTCCAACCAAAATTCTGTTCTAAACAAGAGGAGAAAGAGATAATGAACATTGCGGAAGAATATAAAAGTATTGTTCAACGTTTGGAACTTGAACGCAAAAACCATCTGGATGAATTGCCAAATTACGAAGATGTATCCATGGCAATAAAGCCAGAAATCGCACTTTTTACGAGGAGTCTTCGTGATACAGTGGAGTTCCTCGACAATGATTGCACGGCAGATCAATTGTCGTGGATGAGCGAGGTCTTCGAGGATATTTCCGCCATACTTCAAAGCTGGGAGTTTATCGACGCATTGAAACGGGCCGCCGACCGATTCCCGGAAGAATGCAAGATTTATAATATCCGTGAGTGCATCTCGTTTGCCGAGGGACAACTCAACGACGAAGTGTATCGTCAACGGTATCCTGATTTCGGGAAATAAAGCTTCTCTCCGGCAGATCCTGTGCATTATGCCGGGTCTGCCGGGGATTCGAGGTAGAAGAAAAATGAGCATTTCGGAGGAACATAAAGTCATCGTTCAACGTTTGGAACTTGAACGCAAAAACCACCTGGATGAAGTGCCAGACTATGAGGATATTTCTCAGGCAATCAAACCAGAAATAGCGTTGTTTACACGAAGTCTTCATGAGACTGTTCAATTCCTCGACAATGAATGTACTGCGGATCAATTGTCCTGGATGAGTGAAGTCTTTGAGGAAATTTCTGCTAAGTTCCAAAGCTGGGAATTCATTGATGCCTTGAAACGAGCTGCAGACAGATTCCCGGAAGAATGTAAAAAATACAGCATTCGTGATTTTATTGCCTACGCCGAGGGACAGCTCAACGACGAAGTGTACTGTCAGCGGTATCCGCGGAAACGTGAGTAATAATTCTCTCCGGCAGATTCTGTGCACATCGCAGAATCTGCCGGAGATTCGAGGTAGAAAAAGAAAATGAGCATCAAAGACGAATATGCTGAAATCGTCAAACTGCTGGCAGAAGAGGAAAAAAAGTGTCTTCCGGAACTGCCCGATTACTGGGAAACATCCCCCGCTATCAACGCTGAAATTGCACTGTTTACTAGAAATCTGCAGGAAACGGTTCAATTTCTCGACAACGATTGCACCGCCGAGCAGTTGATATGGCTTTCCGAGGTTTTCGAGGAAATTTCCGCCAAGCTCCAAAGCTGGGAGTTTATTGATGCATTGAGTCGCTGTTTTGTCAAATTTCAAAAGGAATGTGAGGGATACAATGTCAAAAATTGCATCTCTTACGCCGAGGGGCAGCTCAACGACGAAGTGTATCGTCAACGTTATCCCGATTTCGGGAAATAAGATTTCTCTCCGGCAGATCCTGTGCATTATGGCGGGTCTGCCGGGGATTCGAGGTAGAAGAAAAATGAGGATTTCGGAGGAATATAAAGTCATCGTTCAACGTTTGGAACTTGAACGCAAAAACCACCTGGATGAAGTGCCTGACTATG
>JAZUCR010000466.1:0-4641 GCA_045639225.1 Victivallales bacterium | reverse complement strand
GGATATTCATAATGCATCTTCAACCCTTCGCTGGAAGCGGCTTTGTCCGCGCCGGAGAGCCAACGCAGCTGAATCTGCGCCATATTGCCGCCTTTCTGCCGGTCGGCCAGGCTCGGGCCGCCCATGACGCGGGCACGGAATGAGGATGAATAGCAGCGGGTACCGCGCCGGATGATCTCCGCGGCCGCCGCCGGATGGATATTCGCCCAGTGGATCACGATCGGCGGAATGAAGGCTTTTTCGCCGGCGAAACGGATGATCTCGTTCTGCACCAGATCATAATCCTTGCCGATCTCTTCCGCCGAGGATTCCAGATACGGACGGTCCGGAAATTCGCTGTAGGAATGGAACGAGAATTTCAACCAGTCGGCATTGTCCTCGAATTCGGATTTCCAGATATCCGGCATTTCGCTCAGCAGATAACCGGCTTTGTCATGGTCGTTCCGGTAGAACGCGTTCAGCGTCACTTTCATTCCGGATTCGTCATGGATCTTCTTGAGTCCGGCCAGATAGAAATGATCGAACGCATGTTTCGGTTTCTGCCGGGTCAGTTCGGTGAAAACGAAGCTGTGGTCATCGATGTAGCAGTTGACGCGGCGGAACGATTTTTTATCCCACAGCAGCGAAAGTTCCTGCGAATAGACGCCGTACGGGGTCAGGACCGACGCCGTGACCGGATTGACTTTCTGCGTGAGCTCGATTTCCGCGGAAAAATTGCGTCCGTCCATCACGGCCGGCACGCCGTTGACTTTGACCGGACGGCCGCTTTCCGAGATGCCCCGGATCGTGACTTTCAGACTCTTTTCGCTCTCTTCGCCGTGATGACGGTTCAGGATCGCGCCTTGACGATGACTGGTGATTTCGATCATGATAAAAACTCCCTGTTTCTATGTTCAAAAATTGATTTTAGCGGAAATCATATTCGGAGTGCACAGCCGGTAGCCGGAAGAATTGCCGCTGTCTTCCGTGGAAACGCCGCAGACGAAGCGGCTTTCGACCCCTTCGACCTCGATGGTCCGGGACTCGGAATCAATGGTGATCACCGCACTGATCGGATCCTCGTAGATCACCTGATTGCCGATGCATTCATATTGTTTATACCATTCATCCGGGAACAGATGATGCGGTTTCGGCACCCAGTTGAACGTGGCCGAATTCACGTCCAGGAAAGCCACGCCGTCAATGATGTCCAGACCGCTGCGGTGATAATGTCCGTTCATGCAGAGGATCACGCGTCCGGCCGTATTCTGCGAATCCCGGATAACCGCACGGACCTCTTCCCGGCAGCGGACCCCGTGTCCGGAAACGGAATCCAGCACGGCATGACTGGACAGGATGCACGGATACGGGGAACTCATTACCGTGTCCCGGAACCATTCCAGCTCTTCCGGCGGCATCCAGTCGCGCGATTGGGGATGATCGAAATAATTGCGTTCCGAATAATGGAAATAGATGCCGGGAAAATCCCGGAAATAATTTTCATCCAGCACGATGAAACGGAAACCGGACCGGTCGAAATAATAATAGCCGGAATCCATTTTCATGGTCCGCAGAACGGTTTCAAACGAATCGATGTCGAATTCATGATTGCCGAGCACGAAATAACCCGGCAGCGAAAAATCCAGATACTGCCGGATCAATTCCGGAGCGGCGGAAGGCTTGTGCGTGAAATCTCCTAAATGCAGCAGGAATTCCGAACCGCTGTCGAGCGCCCGTTTCTGAATTGCCGCCAGCCGTTCGGGTGCCTCGGATTTATACCAGGCGGGATGATGATGCAGATCGGAAAAAACGGTAAATCTGACTTTGCTCATTCGAAAAAACTCCGTTTTCAATCCCACGACCGGTTGCCAAGCAATCCGTCGTTGAAGAATACCGGCTGGAAACCGTTCTCCTTGAACAGCCGGGCGGTCAAGGCAATCCGTTCGAAATGGTCGGGAAGATAATTCGGATAACTCGGGAACGTATATTGTTCGTGACTGCCGAATTTAACGGCATCCACGCCGTAACGGGTCACGTTTTCCATGATTTTTTCAAACTTTTTGGGAATCTCCGCCAACGGGACCAGATTGCAGCAGATTCCGCAGGACCCCAGGAAACAAACCTTGAGCGTCGGATCATAATAAGAGTAGCGCGTTTTCAGATAATCGACTTCCTCCGGATATTCATAATGCAGCTTCAATCCTTCGGTGGACGCGGCCTTGTCTTCGCCGGACAGGGAACGCTGCTGGACCTGCGCCATATTGCCGCCTTTCTGCCGGTCCGCCAGGCTCGGGCCGCCCATGACTTTGGGCCGGAAGGAAGAATTGTAACAGCGGGTACCGCGCCGGATGATCTCTGCCGCGGCCGCGGGGTGGATATTTCCCCAATGGATCGTCAGCGGCGGAATGAACGCTTCTTCCCCGGCAAAACGGAAGATTTCGTCCCGGATCAGATCGTAATCGCGTCCGATCTCCTCGGCCGATGATTCCAGATACGGACGGTCCGGAAATTCGCTGTAGGAATGGAACGAAAATTTCAGCCACCCGGAATTGTCCCGGAATTCGGCTTTCCAGATATCGGGCATTTCTTTCAGCTCGAACCCGTCCTTGTCGTGGTCATTGCGGTAAAAACAGTTCAGAACCACTTTCATGCCGGATTCGTCATGGATCTTTTTGAGTCCCGCCAGATAGAAATGGTCGAACGCATGTTTCGGACGCTGCCGCGTCAATTCGGTAAAGACAAAACTGTGGTCGTCGATCCCTGCGCCGAACCGGCGGAATGACTGTTTGTCCCAGACCAGCGTGAGTTCCTGGGAATAGATCCCGTATGGAGTCAGAACCGAGGCTGTCACAGTGTTGATCTTCTGCGTAAGCTCGATTTCCGCGGAAAAATTGCGTCCGTCCATCACGGCCGGCACGCCGTTGACTTTGACCGGACGCCCGCTTTCGGAAATTCCCTGAATGATGATTTTGAGGCGGTCAGCACTTTCCTTACCATGATTGCGGTTCAGGATCGCACCCTGACGATGACTGGTGATTTCGATCATGATTTCTTTTCCTTTTTCTGTCGTATTGAGGAATAATATATTGATTTTTTGAATTGATGCAATATATTAAAGTTGCAATTTCGGGCCAAAAGATAAAAAAAAGGGGACATACCCCGATAAAAAAGGGAAAAAACATGTCACCGAGACAATACAATGAAGAATACCGGATCAATCCGAAACCGTTCGATGAATCGGCAGATAAAATCCAATTCCATTGTGCATTCCGTTCCTGCTGGAAACCAGGTTTCGTGGGACAGAGTTCGGGCGGCCGGTATGCGATTTACGGTCTGGTGAAAAGCGGGACTTCACATGTCACCCATGACAAGCGGACCTATATAACCCGCGGGATATGTTTTTCCTTCAGCCGGAGCCGGACGCCGTATCAGCGGGCGGAATCGGTCGGTCCTGACGATCTGGTGCGGAAAGCGGTCATGGTCCATCACAACGCGTTTCATGAATTGCTGGCCTCGCATTTCTTTCCCATCCGGCGCGGCACCCTGCCGCTGCTGGAACCGGAAAAAGTGGAACGGATCCTGGATCGGATCTATGAGGAACTCGGGCAGCCGCTGCCGGACGATGCTCTGCTGTCTGGCTGTTTTGTCCAGCTGCTGCAGGAAGTCAGCAATCAGCAGCTGAAAAATGTTTATCCCGAGGCACTGAACCAAGCCTTGAATTACATCACGGCAAATCTGGATGACCCGGAGCTGTCGAGGGAACGGATCGCGGCCTCCTGCGGGGTCAGCATCCGAACCTTGAGCCGGATGTTCCGAGAACACCTGGAGACCTCCGTGGCGCAGTATATCATCCGGTCGCGTCTGGAACAGGTCTGCGGCATGCTCGCCCTGCCCCGTCTCTCGATCAAGGAGATCGCCCAGCGCTGCGGTTTCAGCAGTGCCGGATTTCTCACCGGACAATTCCGTCAGCATTTCGGGATCACTCCGAAAGAACACCGGTTCGAACTGTTCCATCCGGAATGAGCAATTGCCAAATCCGGCAACGAATGGACAAAAAACGGATCCGCATTTGAAAAACCGTTTTGGAGAATTATATTTGCATCGTAAGCATAAAAAACAATCAAAACCGGAGACTGTAATGAAAACGACTTTTCTGCTGCTGTCGGCGGTGCTGGCGGTCATGTCCGGATTTTCCCTGTGGGGTGCTGAACCGCGGGAAACGGTTGATTATTATTTCTCATTCTTCAATCCGGGCGGACGGGACGAACTGGAGAAATTCCGCAGCTGTTTCGTACCCGAGGAACGTTCGAAAATCAAAACGGCTCCGAATGTGGAAATCCGCGCCAAATATCCGGTCGGCAGACTCAATATTCTGGATGAGGCCAAAACGGGTAAAACGTATGAAATCCGCTACCGGCTGGAAAAACGGCCGGGACTCGGTTTTATCGTTCTGGAAAACCGCGACGGACAATGGCTGATCAATCCGTCTTTGTCTTCTTCAGGAAGGAAAGATGCTCTTTCCAAATCCGAACCGGTCATTCCCGTGCCGCTGGATCCGGACGATCCGGTTCCACAGCCGCTGCCTCCACCCCCGCCGCCGGGCCCGCCAGTGCCGTCCGGGTGGCAGCCGGGGCCATCACCCGAATGGTTCGACAATTTCCA
>JAZUCR010000465.1:0-2746 GCA_045639225.1 Victivallales bacterium | reverse complement strand
CGGAGCGGTCGATACGGACGGCACGGACGGACCGGGCGGATTGAAGTTGCCCGATGCTCCGGAATGTCTCGCCGGAGCCGTGACCGACGGGTTTACGGCTGATGCGGCGAAATCCGCCGGCTTGAACCTGGAAGCGGCAGTGAAGCGGCACGCGACCTCGGAACCGTTATGGAAACTGGGTTGCGGGATTGCCGCACAACCGGGTGTTTCCGCCTTGGATCTGGGCGTGATCCTGATCATGCCGCAGGAAACAGCCCGGAAGAAATTTTAAAATGGCTTGCGAAAAGAGAGAAAATGAATATTGATTTTATAAGGAAGTCGTTGCCCGCGCGGAAATATCGGCTTTATTTTCTGCTGATATGCGGGACCGGACTTTATTTTTTGGCAAATCTTCAACGTGTGGCGATTCCGGGAACAGTCTTCAATCAACTGCAGGAAAATCTTCATGCCGGAGCTCCTTTCATCACTGCGCTGGGAGCGGCTTTCATGTATGTCTATGCGATTTCCCAACTTTTGGTGGGGCTGTTTCTGGACCGATACGGCGGAATCAGGACAATGCTGGTCGGCGGATTTCTGTTCAGTCTGGGATCTTTGCTTTTCCCGCTGTTCCATTCGCTGCCTGTGCTATACTTGATTCGGGCGCTGACAGGATTGGGGGCCAGTACCATTTTCCTTTCCATGGTCATGGAAATCTGCAGATCATTCCCCCGGAACTATTCTATCATCATTTCGATTTTCATGATGACGGGATATTTCGGCGCCATTGCCGCGGGTTCACCGCTGGTCGAATGTACGGTTTTGATTGGTTTCTCCGAAACATTGCTTCTGTCCGGAGCAATAGCGTTCCTGTTTTATGCTGCATTTTCTTTATCGGGTTCAACTCTGAAATTGCCTCCGATACGGAAAGATCATCCGATCCGTCTGACAAATTTCGGGATAGGTTTACGGAGTCGGCACAATCTGATTTTATTTGCCTTCAATGCACTGGCTTTTGCGCTGTATTATGTATTGCAGACCGTAATCGGCAAAAAGTTCCTGGAGGATTTCTGTCTGATAAGTTCAAGCCGATCCGCTATGTATATTTCAATTTTAGGCGGGCTTTGTGCCGGTTCCGGTTTCCTTTATGCACTTCTGAGCAAACTGCTGGGAAACAGGCGCAAACCGCCCTGTCTGGTAAACGCAGCCGTTTCTGTAATGGTTTTCTCCGGCATTATCATTATGATTTTATGTGATTATCACAGCCAATGGATTTACATCCTGCTGTGTCTGCTGGCTGTCTCTTCAACGTTGGGGCCGATCATAATTTCCATTATACAGGAAACCAATGATCCATCGATTACCGGTTCCATGATCGCATTGATCAATTTTATAGCTTATACAGTCCTGGCCATGCTTGGAAATGCAGTCGGTTTTCTGCTTCAGATTTTTCCGCCGATAATCCGGAATGGAATTGAATACTATTCACCTAAATCCTATCTGGTCTTATTCTGCTGTCTGGGACTTCTTTCAATAATTTCGCTTTGCCTGGCTCTTCGGCTGAAGGAAACCCATGGCCGTTTTACCAAAGTTCCATGAAGATATCATAACGGCAAGCGCAGGAAACCTCTGGACACTCCCCGAAAAAAACATTATCTAACGAGATTATATAAAATGATTTTAAATCGGCCATTGACTGTGGAGGAACAGAAAAGATCGCAAATGGAGTTGAAGTCAAGATCGAGAAAAATTTTGACGGTGAAACCTTGGCGCAGGTCTTGCAGGTTTTGAAAGGATTGCCATGTTCGGCTTCAGCGGCACAGTGAGGTTCTATTACTGTCCCGTGCCGGTGAACATGCGGAAATCCTTTGATGGGCTGGCGGGAGCGGCCGAGGAATTGATGCATCAGGATCCGGAGTCGGGTCATGCGTTTGTATTTTTCGGAAAGACCCGGAAGCTGGTGAAGATTCTCCAATGGGACGGGGATGGATTTGTGCTGTATGCAAAACGACTGGAGTGCGGGTCATTTCACGTGCCGAAAATGCAGGACGGCAAGATCGAATTGAGCAGCCGTGAACTGGCCGCGATCCTATCCGGGATCAAACCGGCACGCTATTATAAAAGATACAAAAAAATAGAAAAAAGCACTGGAAATTGAGCGCGATGATGTTATATTTCGAGGCATGGAAACGGATATAACAACATTGACATCTCTCGCAACAACAGAAAACGAGAAAAGACTGCTTGAAATCATCCTGAAAAAGGATGAGGAAATCGCATCGCTCCGAGCTGAAAAAGATCAAGAAATCGCGACTCTTCTGACTAAAATTGATGAGCTCACAAGTAAACTAGCCTGGTTGCAACGTCAGGTATTCGGCTCCAGGACCGAACATTTTGTTCCAACGGATGATACACCATCGCTTTTTACCCAAGAAGAACTCCCCGAGTCCGAGAAGGAAATGCCGCATACGACGACCGTAGCGGAACATAAACGGGAAACGAGGAAACCGAATGCCCTTGGAGAAATTCCCGCGGATTTTCCCCGGGAAGAGCATATTATCGATGTTCCGGAAGATCAGCGGCAGGGCATGGAGCTGATCGGTTACGTGGAAAGTGAACGGATCGCCTATAAAACCGGATATTATATTCTCCATTACAAGCGGGCGAAATATGCGGATCCGAACGATCCCCTGCGCGGAGTTGTCACCGCGCCTCCGCCGGAGAACATATTTGACACGGTCAGCGGTCGATGCCGTTACGATGTGTCATT
>JAZUCR010000464.1:0-7980 GCA_045639225.1 Victivallales bacterium | reverse complement strand
TGACGGACCAGTCGGACCTGTCAGACGAGTCGGACGCCGCGGAAGACTGGTCATGACGCGGGATCACCGGGATTTTTGCTTGGCATTTTCCCCTCAACTCCGGTTCACGCGCTTTTGTCCGTCAGGTCCGTCCAGTCCGTCCGGTCCGTCAATCGCGGAAGACTGATCATGATCCCATTTTTCCCAAAAAAAGCCGGTTTTGGTTTGAAAAGATGAAAACCTGTGTCATATTTCCGGGTGAAGGAGTCACAAGAATCATGTTCAAGTACGGTCTGTATTTATGCTGTCTTGCCGGTCTGATCCTGTTCTGCGCATGCGGAAAACGGGAAATGACCGATGAAGAAAAAAGACAATTGGCTTCACTCTATTCTGAAATGTATCGAGAAAAAAATCCGGCAAAACTGGACAGAATGTCTGATCGGATGCTTGCCGCTTTGTCCAAATCAAAAATGGAAACTGATTTGGAATTCCTGCGGGTTCATGCTTATACTGCAAAAGCGTTTGCTGCTGATTTGAGAAAAGAAAAAAAACAAGCCGTAGTTTTCCTGAATTCAGCGAATTCTATTCTTCCGTCTTTGAAAAAATCTCTATTTTATATCAAGGCGGCAAGCGATGTTTTTTTCATGTTTTATAAAATCAATCTTGATAATCCGGTTGAAGCTGAAAAATGGCTGCATAAGCTGGAACAGTTGATTGATCAGGAAATGGCTTCTGATGAATTCAAGTTCAGATCATCCGAATATAAACGGTTCATATATTCCAAATCCGGAGAAAATGCGGTAACCAGAGCGGATTTTCTGATCCAATATAAACAAGATCTCGCATCGGCGGAAAAAATTGTGCTGGAAAGCTTAAAAAAGCAGGAAAAATGGGCCGGTGATCATTTTTTTCTATCCCAAATGTACGGTTATGATTTGGTATCTGAAATTTCTTTCCGGAAAAAAGACTATGCCACATGTTCCTTTTATGCGGAAAAATGTTTCCGGCTGATGATTCGATTCAATCAGCTTCCCATACATGCGGATCTGCATTATTATGACCTGAAAATGAAAGAGGGCAAGTATGATCTGGCATTAAAATGCTGTCAACAGATTTTGAACATGGATCTGTTAAAATTACCGAATATGGCTCAAATTCGGAAGAAATATCTGTTAAAAGCGGCGGCGGTCTGTAAAAAAATGAAAGATTTTAAGAGTGCGAATCATTACCAGTTTCAGGCTGATAACCTTTCGATTCAGCCTGAAACAAAGGACCGGAACAAAGTAAAATCCAAATGATTTTACCGTTTTTTGCTTTGAGCAGAAATCTCGCTTGTCTGATTCCACCAGCTGTTTCTATTCTGCAGCATATTATTAATCAACCCGTTTTGTCCGAGGACAGCTTCCGTCTCCTCAGCGATTCTCAGCGCATAGCCGGCGATCTTGTCACTCAGATTTCCCAGTTTGGAAAAAATGGCGGCATACATGGCGATGTAACTTGAAACAAACGGCACGCCCATAAATATGGAAAGCTGCCTGACCAGAGTGAAAACCTGAACCATCTCGTCTTTTGCCTGCTGCATCTCCAGAATCCGGGAACGGACATCCTGCGCGGCGGTGCGTTTGCTTTCTTTCTGAACCGACTGACAAAGTCTTATGGCGTCATAAACCATTTTTCCTTTAAGCGTCCAGGAATTGAGTTTATCGGCCAGTTCAGTCAATTTGGCTCCCATGTCACACGGGATTTTTTCCTTTCCGCGAACTTTGTCAGACCAGTCGGACCTGTCGGACGAGTCGGACGCCGCGGAAGACTGGTCATGACGCGAGATCACTGGAGATTCTTCCCGGCATTTCCCCTCCGCTCCGGGTTTTCAGCGCTTTTGGTCGAACAGGCCGGAGTTGACAAATGAAAAATCCGAAGTATATTTTCCGGATGCCGGACGATGAAAAAGCAGTTTGGGTTCAACCCGCAGTGTGTTTTCATTCCGCATTTCAACGTTTTTGAAACAGGAAAGGATTTAATGAAATGAATTCGGAAATAATCATCGGTTCGTTCAACGTGCGGGTTCCCTGTGACCCGGCTCCGAATGACTGGGAAAACCGCAAAAAACGGGTCCATAAGGACCTGAACACGCTCCAGTATGATATCTTCGGCGCGCAGGAAGCGGTGCCGATCCAGATCGCCGATATGGAAAAAGCCGGATACCGCCATCTCGGACACGGCCGGAATCAGGATCTCTCCGGGGAAGGAACGCCGGTTTTCTACCGTCCCGAACGTTTCGAGCCTCTGGCAGATAAAACCTTCTGGCTCTCCGAAACGCCGGAGGTCTTTTCGATGGATTACGGCAGCACTCTTCCGCGGATCGCGACGATCGTTCATTTTCGGGACCGTCTGACCGGCCGCGAACTGGTTTTCGCCAATGTCCACCTGGAACATCGGCTGAACAATGAGGAATGCCGGAAAAACCAGATCTGTGTTCTGCTCCGGAAATTGAAAACTTTTCAGGCGGCGGGCCTGCCGGTGATCCTGACCGGGGATTTCAATGCTCATCCGGATGAAGCCGCCTACAAATTGTGTGCGGAACAATTCTGCGATACGTTCCGGATTTCCCAGACGCCACCGGTAAGGCCGGAAGGAAAGACCTTTCACAGTTTTCTGAAGAGCCGCAAAAATGAAATCACCGATCAGCCGATCGATTTCATTTTCGTTTCGAAGGGGATCACGGTCCTCTCCTATGAATCGTTCGACAATTTCAAGGATGATTTGCCGTCTACGGACCATTACCCGCAGAAAGCCGTGATCCGGATTTGAAGCAGCAGTCCGGATTGACCGCCGGTTTCCGCGCTTTGGTCCGTCAGGTCCATTCCTTTTTCAGATATCATCCCGATACAAATCGAGACCGGCGAAACCGGCGAGGAAATCGAGCAGTTCGCCGGGATTGATCCCGAATGAGAAACCGACGCCCAGCGCCGCGGTCACTTCGATGTCGGAATATTTATGCCACGCACGGTTTCCATCGAAAGGCAGATCCGGCGGATTCTCCTTGTCCTGAGCTTCGTGCAAAACTTTGTTTTCCACCGCCGTGAGCGGAGCGAGACCCCCGCGGATTTTCTTCTGTTCTTCCGGCGGAAGTTCGGCGTATTTTTCCTTTTGCAGTTTTCTCCGTTCGGCTTTTCTTTTCCATGAACACGAGTTGCAATAGGCGGTCGTATGCGCCTCCGGGAGCAGGATGAAAACCGGCAGCAGCGGGGTCATGGCGCAATAGGCTTTTCCACGCGCAGCGGCGTGTTTCCCGGGGAAGAAGATCTCCGTATTGCAGAAAAGCAGAGGCACGCCGATATTTCCCTCGGATACATGATATTCCGCGGAGTGTCCGATCCGGCCGGGCAGGAATTCGCCGCCCCGCAAACCGTAAAGGGAAGCGTAATTATACATGGTATCCGCCTGGACCGGCCCCGCCTGCACCTTGACCCCGAAGCCGCTTCCCACGGTAAAGGAGACCATATCCTTCGCGTCGTCCAGCCGGTTGGTCCAGTAACCGGTCCCCGCTGAACATCCGGAGCAAAGGATGGACAGCAGGAAAAACAGGACCGGCGCAGGCAGCATTCTTTTGAGGCTGCACACAGTCGGGTCAAGGTTTTTCTTCAGGTTCATCGTCATCTCGTTTTATCAAATTTTCTCTGACCGCACAGGTCAAAAACCAGCCGATCATGCCGAAGAAATATACAGCCGGCAGGAGCACAATGCAAGCGGCGGTCTGCGCTGTTAAATCGCGGGCGCGGGGATGGGAGTCGTGTTTCTCGTATTCGGCCCGGACCTCCGGCGGCATGACCCTGATATCATGCCATCCCTGCGGCGTCTTGGCGAACCGGTCATACAGTTCCATGCGGTAATGAAACCCGCACCAGGTGAAGCCGATCCCCGGCGGCAGAATGACGAGAGAAAGGACCGCCAGCCACCACCAGAACCGGCGATTCAGCCGGATCAGCAGCAGCAGCGCATAAAAGAACCACGCGAAAGCCAGGACCGGCGTCAGCCAGCGCCCGCATTCGTAGATGATACCGAAAATTGTGAGCTCAAACGGGATCATTTCGGGTTATCTTCGCTTCTTTGCCTTTTCAGAAAATAATATAACAGGTACCCGGGTTTTTTGCAAGGGGATCGTCCGGTTTTCGCGAACTTTGTCGGACTGGTCGGACCTGTCGGACGGGTCGGACGCCGCGGAAGACTGGTCATGGCTCGAGATCACTGAAATTTATCCTTGGCATTTTCTCCTCAGTTCCGGTTTTTCCGCGAACTTTGTCGGACTGGTCGGACCTGTCGGACGGGTCGGACAATCGCAGAAGACTGGTTATGACGCGAGATCACAGGTTTGCGCGCATTTGCCTGTCCGGTCCGTCAATCGCGGGAGGAAGCTATTTATAGTTCTGGACTATAAGAAAAACCGGAAATGTGACAATATCACAGACCACGGTCAACGGGGTCCAGAGATAATTCCAGGCCAGCGGCAACCCGCGCAGCGGTTCCCAGAAAAACTCGTCCTGCGTGACGATTTCCGCCCCTTCCGGCAGACAGCATTTCAATTTGCCGGACTGGAAACTGACCGGGATCTGCAGCGCCGTGATCAGCTTCCCGTCGATAGTGTATCCGCGGAACAGAAACGGTTTCCGCAAAAGCGGAATATCATCCGGATGGATTTTCAGATGGGTTTGCCTGACCATGAATGTGTTGTCCGGCACCTGATCGCCCGGCCGCAGCAGAGTGCTTTTATCCGGCAGACGGTATATCGGCAGCCCGAACTTTTCCCAAAAGCGCGGCGCTTTGGGATCCGTTTCGATGGACCATTCCGACAGCGTCCCGGATTTCGCGGTGAAACGCCGGTCATGGCTTTGTTCCGAATTCCAGTGGAACGGCAGGAACGGATATCGGATGGTTTCCTTCGCCTGAAAACGGACTTCATTTCCGGAAACCGTGATTTTCCGTTCCGGGATCCGGTACACGATCCCCTGATCCCAGAGCGAACAAGTCAGGCATCCCGGCAGAAGCGGAATTATGGAAAAACAGACCGCAAATGAAGTAAATATTTTCTTCAGAGAATCAATTTTCATTATTTCCCTTCGGCTTTTCACTGTTCAGCAGGTTTTCCGGGGTTGCGGTCCATTTCCCGTCCCGATACCGGAAATGGATCACCCCGACGTCGGAACTCTCGAAGATGAAATGTCTGGTGCCGTCCCAGCGGACCTTGACCTTCTGAAAGACCGAGGCTTTCGTATGAAACACCGGACTGCCGGCCACCTCGCGGTTGAAAGACTGGATGTGAACGGCATAATGATCCCTGAATTCCCCGTCATTGAAATATGCAGCTTCGATTTTCGGATCGGGTGATTTTTCGATAAAGAAAATATCTCCGCGTTCCCACTTGCTGAAAAAGAAGGAACCCAAATACAAAAACATCGGCGGCATGATCATGTAAGGGAACCAGAGGAGCACGGCAAGGAGAAATGCAAAAACCTTTTTCAGTTTTCTCCATGGCTTGCTGAAAATATATTTTCCGGTGAATAAAACCAGCAGAACGATCCCGGCCAGCGGATAAAGCACGGTAAACACGATCCTGGCACAGGTGTAATTGAAAGAGAAAAAAACCGCTCCGCATAAAAGAATCCCGCAGGGGATCAGCGCAAGCAGAATGTTCCGGATCGTTTTCCGGGCGGTATCGGACATTTTCCATGCCCGCCAGACCGGGATCAGTTTCAGGATGGCGCGGAAAACTACATAAACTGCGCCGATGGGAATCATGAAAAACCAGATATAGGACCAGCCGAGCGCATAGGCGCAGAAGACGCTGAACCCGTTTTCCGGATAGCGTCCCGTGCGGCAGTCGATCCACATGCTCCCGGCCACGACGCCCCAGCTGAAAAGCGACAGAAGTCCTGCCTGAATCATCCAGCGCCACTCCCGGAAATGTTCCGGTTTGAACCAGTGCCACAGACACATCCCGATGGGGACATCCACAAACAAAATCGTCCCAAGGATATCCGAGACCAGATTGTATTTGCTCTTCCAGGCAGCCGGATCGAAAATCAAAATCAGCACGACCGGCAGGATCAGCAGGATGGCCGGAATGATGAACTTCAACTTGATTTTTTCAGTGTTCACTCGCATCTCCATTTCGCAAATAATATAACAGTTGCCCGGTTTTTTACAAGAAGATCGCCCGGGTTTCCGCGCACTTTGTCGGACAGGTCG
Source organism: Victivallales bacterium (assembly GCA_045639225.1). Taxonomy (GTDB): domain Bacteria; phylum Verrucomicrobiota; class Lentisphaeria; order Victivallales; family UBA1829; genus SIG94. The sequence goes on along the minus strand of JAZUCR010000464.1, from coordinate 1,755 downwards.
GACGGGTCGGACGGGTCCGACGATCGCGAAAGACTGGGCATGACTTATTTCCCCGGTTTTTTCAAGGGAACATGGCGGCTGCACCGTTCCCCGTTGGAAAGCATCATGTTCCGATAGTGAAATTGATGATTGCCGTCGCGTTCGGCCATCAGCAGAAACGGCGGATCGCTGATTTTATGTCCGCGCCCGAAATATTCATAATCCGTCCCTTCGCTTTTCCCTTCCCTGGCGGGACAGTGATAAACCGGATCGTTATCCAGATATCCGGGCCGGAGCGCAGTCAAGTCGGGCGGGAGCCAGCCGGAATGATCGTCCGCGTACATCTGCAAAGCCACATGGATCTGTCTGAGATTGGAAAAACATTCCAGACGGCGTCCGCTTTCGGTAACCCCGCCCAGCTGCCGCAGGAAAATACCCAGCAGGATCACGGCAAAAACCAGAAACGAACCGCACCAGGCAAAACGCGTTTTCCGCGACAGGTGTTTTTCCCTCGCGACCAACGGGATCCAGATCAGCGTTACGATCAGACAAAAAGCGCAATATCCGCCGAACGAACGGGCCTGGTCCAGAGACCAGAACCAGTGTTCCCACTGGACCAGCTGCATTTCATTCCCGTAAGTTTCCAGCAGGAATCCCAGCAGCCGTATGATCCCGTCATACATGACCCGTCCCAGAAACATCAGCAAGGGAACCAGCAGCAGACCCGGGGTCAGCCGGTCGGGCAGTTTCATCTTCAGTTTCATTTTTGTATTCACTCGCATCTCCGTTTCGCAAATAATATAACAGTTGCCCGTTTTTTTGCAAGAGGATCGTCCGGGTTTCCGCGGACTTTGTCGGACTGGTCGGACCTGTCGGACGAGTCGGACACCGCGAATGACCGGTCATGACGCGAGATCACCGATCATGATTTTCCTTTTTTCCGGATTTCAGTCCGGATCCTGTGCAAACGCTCCGTGAATCCGCCTTTCTGCTCGAAGTCGGATGCCAGACGTGCGATCTGACGCCCCAAAAGATACGTCTCCTGGTTGATCAGACACAGCATCACATTCCCGGCAACTTCGGCTTTGCGTGAGGCTTTGCTTCGGGCCGCATCTTTGGCTTGCGCGAATTCAGTCGGACCAGTCCGACAGGTCCGACAGGTCCGACCATCGCGGGACGGGATTTCAGGAGGAATCACCGAGTCAGCAACCAAAGCCGCCATCAGTTCCCGCAGCTGATCGAGCGTCTCGGGACGGGCACGGCGCACCGTCTGCGCCGCGGGACTTTCGGCAGCCCACTCCGGCAGTCCGCGCTGACGCAGGAAGGCCTGGTAATCGGTCAGCAGTTCCTCGTGGCTGGCTTTTGCCACATTGGTCAATTTCAGTTCGGTTTTTTGCTGGTGGCACTGGTTTCGCTGCCCTCGATGATATTCGCCACGCCCGATCTCGCCGCCTGAACCATCTGGTCATAAGTGCGGTCTTTGCGGTCCAGATATTGTTCGCAGAAAGCCGCCGTGGCGTCGTAAATCAAATTGCCGAGTTTGTAGGTCCGGAGCTTCTTATACCCGCCGTGCGGCGGAATCAGGGAATCGGGAGGCATGCTTAGTATCCTTTTTTGAAAGCAATATAATGGGAGTCGGAGTTTTTGCAAGAGGTGTTTTTGGTTTTCCGCGGACTTTGTCGGACAAGTCGGACCTGTCGGACGAGTCGGACAATCGCGGAAGACAGGTCATGACGCGAGACCAATTTTGCCCATGAAGGCAACCTCACGATCGAG
>JAZUCR010000463.1:0-1691 GCA_045639225.1 Victivallales bacterium | reverse complement strand
CTGTCGTCTCTGCGGTGAATGTGTCCGGACGTGTTATTTCAACGCGCTCGAGCTCTGCGGGGAAAAAATGTCTGCGGAGGAGGTGTTTTCCAAAGTCATTCGGGACCGGGAGTTTTATGCTCCGGAAGGCGGGGTGACGCTTTCCGGCGGCGAACCCGCGCTGTATCCCGATTTCGCCTCGGAACTGTTCGAAAACCTGAAAAAGGCAAGGATACACACTGCGCTCGACACCTGCGGTGCAGTCGATTTCGGACATTACCGGAAGATTCTTCCTTTCACCGATCTGGTGCTTTTTGACCTGAAAGGAATGGATCCGGAACGACACCGGAAACATACAGGAATGGACAACCGTCTGATCCACGAGAATCTGCGCAAGATCAGCGAAACCGGCACGGCGGTGGAGATTCGGATGCCGATCGTGCCGGGATACAACGATTTTCCGGAAGATATTGAACAGACGGGCCGCCTGCTTGCCGGGATCAGAACGCTGGTCCGGGTGCGTCTGCTGCCGTATCATGCAATGGCGGGGAACAAATATGCGGCGGCGGGCATGACCAATACCATGCCGGTTGCAGAAACGCCGGATATCGGGCGCCTGGAACAGATTGCCGGAACGCTGACAACTTTTCTGCACCGAGGGATCCCGGTGGTTTTCAGGTGAAATGGGAAATACGATCCGACAGTCTGGTTTGATACGATTTATCCTTGCGTGCGGCTCAAACCAGAGTATATTTTCAATAAAAATCAGAGTTAAAAGGAGTCTGCTTCCATGACGAAAATCAATCTCGCCGGAACTTGGACTTTATCTTGCGACAAACCGGATTTTCAAGCTGTTCCAGCACAAATCCCCGGAGAAAACTGTTCGGCATTGATCGAAGCAGAACTGGTTCCCGATCCGTATGTCGGTTTGCAGGAAAATGACCTTCAATGGGTGCGGAATTACGACTGGACCTGGACGCGCAGTTTCGAGGTCAGCGCAGACTTCCTGAAACAGAAAAGAATATGGCTGAATATCAATTCTCTTGACACGGTCGGCGAAATCCGGATCAACGGTAAAACCATACGGCACAGCCGGAACATGTTCTGCCGGTTCCGGCACGATGTCAAGGATTTGCTGCAGGAAGGGAAAAATACGATAGAAGTAATCATTTCCGCTGTGGAAAAATATACATCGAAGGAAGCGGAAAAACTTACTTTGCCGATTGGCAGCAAGCTCAATTTCTGGCGCAAGATGGCGAATATCAATCTGGTGCGCAAGGTCCAGTGTCATGGAGGATGGGATTGGGGGCCGTGCATTCCCGTCAGCGGCATCTATGGCGACATTTATCTGGAATGTTCCAGCGGCGTCCGGATCGAGCATGTTTACACCGAGCAGAATCATTCGGACATTTCGTGTGAATTAAAAGTCTTTGCGGAAATTGATTCCGGTTTCGCCGGGATGCAGGAAGTATCTTTCAGTTTTGACAAAAAAAAAACAATCGTCGCCGCCGAACTCAAGCCGGGATCGAACCTGGTGCAGACCTCATTTGAGATCAGAAATCCCCGTTTGTGGTATCCCGCCGGCTACGGAGAACAGCCGCTGGATGATCTGGCGGTCGAAGGGGATGCCTGCTTGGTCAAGAAGAAAATCGGGCTGGGTGATCTGAAAACGATCAGCCGGCAGGACGAACACGGCGTCTCCCTGTATTTTG
>JAZUCR010000462.1:0-2715 GCA_045639225.1 Victivallales bacterium | reverse complement strand
CCCACAAAAAAAGATCGTCCACCCCTTTTGCATATTCCTTTGCATCAGGGTATTTGCTCATAAAATTCCAGGCGTCGGCGATCTGACGGTCCCGGAAGAACGGGCTGAAACGAAGCTTCTGTTCCGGTATCCGGAGGGTCTTGCGGACCGGCACATGTATGCCACCCCTGCCGGGCGCCAGCCAGCGCACCCCCAGAGAATCCAGAAAATTATAAACACCCCGCAGCGTCCCTTTATCCGGGTTGTCATAAAAATAATTGAACAGGTCAACTCTTTTCGACGTATCTTTGCCGTAAATATCAATGCGTTTTTCTTTGGCTTCAATCACGTATTCATCCGGATCGAATTTTACCGCATCGCCGAACCCAAGATAAAAATTCACGCCGGAAACAGGACGGCTGCTCACATTGAAATCCGCTCCAGTCATCAATTTCAGATGATCCGCCAGTTCGCGGGCAGCAAACCGGACAATCGGTTTTGCCTTTTCGGGAATTATGATTCCCGCTTTCGCCTGACCGTTTTCCGCCAGAGTAATTTCCGCCGCGGACAAGATGGCGCAGATGACGATAAACAGTGCAGCTGCCAATTTTTTCATTTACTCAACCTTTCAATTGCTTTTTCCGCGCGGGAAAAATCAAATTTATATTTGACTTTTTTCCCGTTTTCCAGAGCAAGACGGTAATGTTTCAAGGCTTCCTCCTTCTTGCCGAGCCGTTCATAAGCAGCGGCGGCAATCATATTGCCGCTGTAAAGATTGGCAGGATGCAATTCTTTCTCATCCAACACATTTTTCAGTGCTTCAATCGCAGCTTGGGGTTGTTTTTTCCGGAGGTAAATATGAGCCATGCAGAAATACGTCTGACAGTAGACATTGCTGCTCTTCGGACACTGCAGATTCCGCGCCTGCTGAACAAGCGACAATCCGAATTCAAAGCGGTTGGTCCACAAATAACTGTAAGCAAAAGCATTCAGCAGCTGACGGATTTCCGGCTGAAGAAGCATTTCATCCTCGATCGCTCCGGTCATGAAGTCTTCCGCCGCCTTCATTTTTTTCTGACTTCTCAAAGCCTGGAATTTACCCAGTATCGCATCGCATTTCTGCACCGAATTTCCGGCCGCCCGCATGGCCTCATCATATTTGGCCTCCGCCTCGGCATAATCTTTCGCTCGGACTGCTTTTGCTGCATCCTGGCAGAGAGTTTCATAATCTGCACCTTGCAGAATTGTCATTGTTAAAGTGATTGCGGCTGACAGCAGTAATTTTCTCATGTTCGCTCCTTTAAAACCATACGGTTCTGTTTTATTCAATGATTCCCGGATAATCAAATGTTCCCCGGGGGAAGAAATATTTATCATAAGCGCTTCTGCCTCGGGCGGTTTCCGGAATAATCATGAATTCCGCATGACCATCTCCCCGCAGATAAACTGAACCGGATTGATGCCTCGACAAAGACAAAAAGTTGTTGGCACCCTCATTGGACCAGTTGAATATAAAAGACCCTCGCCCATCTTGAGCTTCTCCAACGGAAGTGTAGAAAGAAGGAAATTTCAGTCTGGATTGTTTGGCTTGCCGGTTCCAGTTGACCGCGTCACCGACATAACCGTTTTCCTGATTTGGACGGTAAAAATAGGAGGATCCGTTATAGTTCAGAGGAAAAATCCTGGAATAGATATACCTTTTCGGTTCGGGAATTTTCATGGAAGGACATAATGCAACTTTTGCTGAACCGCCTTCTTTCAGATTCAGATAATCTTCAAGCAGACAAAACAGCTGTTTTTTAGTAACGGCAGGATCAAATACGATACACGGAAAAGTATCGTTATAATCTTCGCCATACATCCGGATGGCCAGTCCGACCTGCTTGTTATTGCCCAGACAGGCAACCCGGTTGGCTGCTTGTCTCGCTTTATTCAAAGCCGGCAGAAGCATGGCGGCAAGAATCGCGATGATCGCTATCACGATGAGCAGTTCAATCAGTGTGAAGAAACTGCCGCAAGATCTGGCGCCGCAGAGGTTTCTTCTCCGTCCGGGACTCAAATCCGGCATGCGTTTTTTCGTCATACATGCGTTTTCCATCAATTGCCGAAGGCAATCATTTTGTTTACGTTGCTGTGAATTCATTCTTAATCTCTCCTTGTTTTATATGTTCCATTAGGTCGAGCGGGGAAACCTTTCCAGTCAAATCCGAAAGGGTGTTTATGCACCGAACAAATCTTTCAGGATGTCCGCGCTGCTCCTCAAATCAATTTCCGGAGGACGCAGATGAGTGTCATTCTCAATCAGCAGCCATTGGTCATAACGAACATCCCGCAAAGCCCGAGCGATTGGTTCGAGCGGCAGACCGGAATTGCCGCCGTTCAGCTCACAGAAGCGGAGGCGTTCCATCCAGCGGTCGAGACCGATTTTTTCGTTCATGATGAAAACATCCTTGAAATGGACCGCGGCGAGCCGGTTATGATACTTGCGGATCGTCTCCACGCAATCCCCGCCGGCGGCATGAAGATGACCGATGTCGAGCAACAGCTGTGCTCCCGGCACAGCCGCCATGAAATCATCCAGTTCCCGCTGTGATTCCACCCGGCTGCCGAGATGATTGTGCAGCGCGGCCTTGATGCCGTAATAGGCGGCGGCTTCGACGAAAGCATTCGCCTGACGGCAATAAGTCTGGAATGAAACGGTCCGGCCGCCGGGAATGGTGATCCAGACATATTTTT
>JAZUCR010000461.1:0-2031 GCA_045639225.1 Victivallales bacterium | reverse complement strand
GATCGATCCCCGCAAAGAGATCGATTTCGCGCTGGAGAAACTCGACCGGCAGGATGCCGTCAAAGCCGCGGCCGAGATCCCGCCGGGACGCCTGATCCGGATCTCGCCCGAATACCGGCCCCAGTCGACCGAAGTCGACACCCTGAAATTCGCCATGTTCGATATGCAGAAGGACAACACCAGCTGGTGGGTCAAATCGTCCATCTGGAACACCGATTTCACTACGCAGGCTTACCGGCGGTCCGTGCGTCTGCATCCCGACCGGCCCAGACTGCCCTATCATCTCTGGAAAGCCGAAGACCCGAATGCGCCGCTGGCGATCCTGATCCCCGGCGTCGGCGGACATCATAAGGCGGCGCAGCTCCGGGCGCTGGCGGAAAACATCTATTCCCGCGGCTGTTCCGTGGCGGTGACTTCCAGCGTTTACAATCCCGCTTTCATCGAAGCGTCCGGCAATTTCATTCCCGGCAATACGCCGCACGATGCGGAAGTGCTCCGCGATGCCCTGAAAAAAATCCTGGCCGACATCCGGACCAATACCGACCTGCGCCCGAAGGAAGTCACCTTGACCGGCTATTCCATGGGCGGACTGCATGCGCTGTTCATCGCCGATCTGGAACGCAGGAAAAAGGAACTCGGCATCAGCCGTTATCTGGCGCTGAATCCCCCTGCCGATCTGCAGTATGCACTGAAAAAATTCGACAGTTTATTCGAACGGAGCGCGGAATGGACCAAGGCGGAATTTTACCGTTACGGCACCGATGCCGTGGCCAAATATCTCTATTGCGAATCGATCAATTATCCCCGGCTGGACATGATCATGCATTACAATCCCATGTATTCGCTCGCACTGGACCGGCGGCAGGCCGCAGTGCTGGCCGGATTCTCCTTCCGGTTCACCCTCCGCGACATCCTGATGGCCGCCAAACGCAACAATCCAGACTGGTATCGGCTCCGGACTCCGTATTCATGGTGGAGCCGGGATGATCTTTACAAGGAGATCGATACCTATTCCGGCATGAAATACGCAGAAAAATGTCTGCTCCCGGAATACCGGAAACAGCATCCGAAAGCAACGCTGGACGAGCTCAATGCGGTCGCCGGACTGCGCCATATCGAAAAAACGCTGCGCGAAGCACAGAACATCCGCGTCATCCACAACGTCGATGACCCGCTCCTGTCCGCAGCCGACCGGAAATTCCTGAACGACACGCTCGGTCCGCGGATCGTCTGGTTCGACTGCGGCGGACATCTGGGCAGTCTGCATGCCGTCCGGCATGAAAATCAGGTTCTGTCGCATTTTCCGAAACCGGTACTCCCGCCGAAAGCTCCCGCGGAAAAAACGAAGAATGAAAAAAAATGAATTTTCCGTGTTTCCGAACTGGAAAAAAATAAAATCTGACGTATAGTACCGCATTGTTTTTGCTTACCCCGTGGTGTAACGGTAGCACAACTGGTTTTGGTCCAGTTAGTTTGGGTTCGAATCCCGACGGGGTAGCCATTTCGTTCATCAATTGCTGTCCGCGAAACGGGTGTCCTTATGGCGGTTTTCGATCTTCATCTTCATACCTGCTGGAGTTATGACGGATTTTCCAGAGCGGCGGATTATTTCCGTTTCGCGGAACAGAAAAAAGTCCGCGCCATCGCGATTACCGACCATCACCTGATGGACAGCTGCGAAGAAGTGCTCCAGGCCGCCGCAGAACATCCGGATGTCGGCTATATACCCGGTGCGGAATTGACCGTCCACTGTCCGCTCGGCACTTTCGATCTGGTCTGTCTGAACCTGCCGGTCGAACCGGATCCGGGTATGGCTGCCGTCTTCGAACGCTACCGTCAATGGCAGGTCGCCTGCGGACAGGCCGCCTCCCGCAATTACTGCAGGCTGGGGTTCCCGTTCGACGATGCGGCACGGCTGAAACTGCTGCAAAGCTACCGTCCCGCAGAAGCCATCGCAAAACAGGGCATCACTCATGTAAGGAAGTCGGATCGGAGCCATGTCGTTCTGTGAGCCAAGGAGGTGTTCCATCG
>JAZUCR010000460.1:0-2715 GCA_045639225.1 Victivallales bacterium | reverse complement strand
AGCCAGTTCGACGTTCCATTCCGGCAGTTTGCAGGAATGATACGGCGAGAGAATCCCCATGTTGATCAGCCGCTGGATGCCGCAGCAGCGGACGCTGGACTGGAACGAGAGCCGCATCCGGTCGGTCCGCATCGGCGTGGCGGAAAGTCCGAGCGTCCGGGTGTTGCCGGTGTTCTCATACATTTCCAGACAGCTCTGCGTTGCCTCGTGATGGGCTTCGTCGAGCACCACCAAGTCCGCTTTCGGCGGATTGGAGGCGAAAACCGAGACCATATTGACGTCGCAATGGAAAAAGCAGTCGTTCAGGTCCTGCGTCTGTTCGAGGATATGCCGCCGCGAGGCCACCCAGTTGACCCGAAGCCGGCCCTGTGCCTGTTCCTGAAGCTGTTTGATGATCAGCAGTCCCATGATGGTCTTGCCCGACCCGACCGGCGATTCCAGCAGGACCGACTCGCGTCCGCTGCCGAACTCGGCCAGGACCCGCGAGACGGCCTCCGTCTGATAGGGGCGTTCTTCAAAAACAAAGTTGCTCATGCCTCGAATACCGTGTTGTGGCGCCGTGCGGCGCTTCCCTGATAAATGTTGTCCGTAAGATCCAGCTGGTTCAGATGAAACGCTTTCGCCGGCTGCCGGTTGTGATACATTTCCTCCAGATCGAATTCCTGCGCGAGCATGCCGCCCAGCGCGGCGTTGAAGGCGTCCACTCGCGAAATGATGTTTTCATGATGCGTCGTCAGCTCCGAGCAGAAGTTGAAAAGATCGTTGACCGAACAGGCGACCGGCAGCAGGGAACGTTTTTTCATGGCGATATTGTTCAGAGAAGTTGTCTCATAACGGGCGCATGGGTCGCCTGCCATCTCTTCCAGTCTGGTCTGAAGCCGCGAAGCCGAGGCCTGGTCCGAAATCTGTGTGGTAAGCAGATTTTCGAATTTCATCAGTTCGTTGACGGACGCCAGCGTATCCTGGGCCGTCTGAAGCCGACTCTCCAGCGCCATGAAGCCGTTTTCATTGTTATACGACCGGAGCAGCCGGGAAAGGTGGGTCCCGGATTCGTCGTTGATCTCGATATCCGTCCGGAAGCCGGGGACCATTGCGACCATGCCGTTGGAACACACCTGCCGGAGAACGGAAAGATACACGCACGGCATGCTGACGCCGTCCACCGGGTAATGCACCCAGATCTTCCGGGCGTATTCGCTGTCGTTGCGGATCGAAAAGCTGCCGTCCAACAGGAATTCCGCTTCCCACACGCCTTTGGAATACTGGATCTTCTGGACGCGGGGATCGGAGGCGAAGACATTGCAGGCGATTTCCGCCGGGAGGAGTTTTTTGTTTTCGTCTACCACGCCGAGGATCTCGCCGTCCTGCCGGTCGAAGGTAACCTTGAACGCCACGTCCGGATTGCGCTGATAGACCCGGTCGAACACCTCCTCGGCAGTGAAATAGTTGAAGATGTTGTTGGAAAATTTCAGTTTCCGGGCAAAACTGGTGATGAAGCGGGCTGTCGTGTTATAGATACGGTCCTCGAACTGGATTTTGAACCGGCCAGTGGCCTGGTCGCATTCCACCGGCACCAGGTCGGCAATGGAAACACGTTCGGTCGTAAACCGTTCGGACCAGTCCAATTGCTGCGGATTTTCCGTGGACGCGGGCGGATATTCGACCAACGGGTGAAGTTCGAAATACAGCTCTTTCAGATATTCGGAGGTTTCCGGATCGGTCACCGTCTGATAAGGCAACACCCCGTCCGGTCCGGCAAAGTCGGCTTTCGCGCCGTTCTGGATCAGATACTCCGCTTCCTCTTTGTTGAGCTGCGGATAAAAGAGCACGGTCCGCCCGTCCGCTCCGGGACGGTTGAGATCGAAGAACGGCAGGAGCAGCCGGAACATCGGCATGGATTTGTTTTCCAGCGCGGAGTAAAGCAGTTCCCCGTCTTTTTCCGGGTCCGGACGCATTCCGCTTTCGATCAGGAATTCCGCGACTTCATAACGATTTTCTTTGACGGCTTTTTTCAATGGCATGTTTTTTTCTCCTTTGGTTCGGTTTTTCGATTATCTGTATATCGAATGAAAATAGGCTGTTTCCAATCTGCCGTGATCCGGATGTGCGGCGATCTTCCGGGCCGCTTCCGCCGGATGAAGGTCTTTCAGCCGGTGCATGAAAAATACATAACCCATCGGGGAATCCGAGGGGATCACCCGGCCGAGCACCAGACCCAGCCGCAGCTGTTCGTTCTTGAAATCGCGGCCGTGCCCGCCGCGTCTGCCAAGTGTATACTGCCAGATGTGGATCATTTCGTGCGCCATGGTCTGCAGAAAGTCCGAGTCGTCAGCGCAGTGGCTGTATTTGGCATTGAAGACGATCCGGAAGTCGTTGCTGGCATATGCGAGTGTCCTCGGCGACAGCCGATAACTCATCCGCAGCAGACACGGCGGCAGTCGGCCTTGCCAGCAGACCCGGTTCATGATGCCGCAGCTGGTATACAACGCGGCCAGCGAGGATTCAATATCGGACACGTTTTGCTCCATCATTCATTTCCATTTCTTCTGTATCTTTTCCCTTTACTATACGACATCTGGTGCGACATATTATGTCCTACCAAAGCAAAATAAGTATATTTTTTCGTCGGGCAGTCAAGGAGAGAGTCTTCCGTAATCATTTTTCAAAAAAGATATCCGTATCCTTTATGAGATCGTATTGATAAGGCGTCAGGGG
>JAZUCR010000459.1:0-2977 GCA_045639225.1 Victivallales bacterium | reverse complement strand
GGCTGATGAGGCCGTCGATGGGGTGCTGCTCCGCATGGCGCCGCTGCTTGTACAATATTCCGGAACTCTTGATGGCATAGGTCACCGTGAAGGCAAGGAGAGCGATCAGGATCCCCTCCAACGGTTTGCAGACCAGGACCGCGACCCACTCATGTATCCCGTCGTGCCAGATACCGTAACCGACGAAAACCACCGGCAGACACGACACAAAGGAAATGACCATTTTACGGATGCAATTATGAAGCGGCGGGTTGATCGTGCCGTACCGGCTGTAAAAACGATCCAGGCCGGGCCGCAGCAGATAATACAACAGCTGTGCCAGTATCGCACCGCCCAGAAACGCAGATGTAATTACGACAATGTCGGCAAGATAGGGATAAGGCGAAAGCTTCTGAATGAAATCTTTGAGCCAGAACGGGGTCAGATCGGTTTGAATCAATTTTGAAAAGTCCATAAATAAAACCTGTATTGTTCAGAAATTTTACCGCGGCAGTTCCAACGAGGAGCGTCACCGGCATTCTTTATGATTTGATTCATAATTTACATCGGAAACGGTTCGATTGCAAGTCCGTGTCATTATCCATATATATTTTTGTCCGTATTCGCATTATCGGCCGGCAGAATCAAGCCGGGTCGGTTTCATTGGCAGTCTCCTCTCCGCCGAACAATTGTCCCTGCCGTTTCCGGATCCGCCGAATCTGGTCTTCCGTCAGGGACTTGAAATCGCAATGGCAGACGAACTGCGGCTGTTTTCTCAAAAGGATATCCCAATAGTCAGACGGCTTCTTCTCGATCCGGCTCCAGTCGAAATATTTTTCGAACTGCGGCTGATCCGCCAGCAGACTGAACCAGTTCCCGATGACCCATTGCTCGTCCAGTTCCTCCCAGTCGACCTGATCCTCCAATTGCGGCAGGTCCCGCAGCAGATTTTCCTTTTCCCGCGGAGTCAGGAAAGCATAGAGATCCCATGGCCGCCCCTGGGGGAAGTTCTTTTCGAAGATCGCCGGGGCCAGATAATACAGCTCCACCAGATCCAGACGGCTGACGGTTTCCCAGTGGACCCGATCCTCGAACTGCGGCTGGGCGGCCAGCAGTTTTGCCCACGGCAGATCACCTCGGCGGCGGAGTCCGAACCACCATACTCCTTCCGGCGCGAACTGCGGCTGCTCCATCAGGAGAAAGAACCAGTACACTGGATCCACCGTTTCCCGCAACACGTCGATCTCATAGCCGGGGGTATCCGCCAGTTCCGGGTGTTTCTTGAGTTCATCGATTTTTTCCCATGCGTCTTTCGTTTCCATATTCATTCCTTTCGGGTCGAGGGTTCATCCGGCTAAGAGCAAATATTGTGCCAATCTTTTTTCTGCGTCCGGCCGGAGTCATGAAACGGACCATACAGTCAGTATTTGACCGGCATGGTCATTTTCTGAACGGAAGAATACCGGTATTTTGGCGAAAAGCTTTTGCTTATGAAAAACGCTGCATCCGAATTCAACTTTTTATTACCAGAATAACAGTTGCTATTGCAGGCAGAACAAAAAACATATGAACCAGAAAAACGAGAATCCCAATTCCCGGTGATGTCTCAGCCATGACCATAAAAACAAAAGCGAATCCGCGAATCAAAGCAAAAAGAATAGCAATAAGCCAAATTCCATACCATATATAAGCGAACAGTTTCATATTCTTCTCCTTTTCTTTATCGAATGCTTCGACGAATGCTTCTCCATGAAGGGTGACGGTTCAGATTACGTTTTTTTTAATATCGAAATGCAAAAATTTTTCAAAAAAAGTGATGGAGAATAAAAAAAAGCCGGATTGCAATCGTAATAGAATGTGGCACGGGAATTGCTGAGGAAGCATACACACAATCACAAAATAAGCAAACAGGAGGTAAAGATGAGACCCTACACCGAACAGAAAAAACATTGGTGCGAATCCAAAGCGTTGGAATTTTTTCTCAATTTCATCAGGAACCACAATGGTTCCGTCAATGACAATGATACCTTCGCACTGGTTTCCGGACTGCTGACCCATGAGCAGTGGATCGAGCGGATCAAACAAACCTTCTCCGAAGAAATGATCGAGAAGATGGGCCAGCAGCCCCGGCGCGGCGACTGTCTGGATTTCACCGATTCTCCCCAGGAGATCATCCGCGAGATCTGGTGCTGCGAATTTGCCCGCAAAAAAATGCGTGCCCTGCTTTCCGAAGTGGTGGAAGAAGAACTTCAGAAAAACCCGGCCGCCAATTTTGCCGATGAGACTTTTGCCCAAAAGGTGTCCGAGCTTCAGAGCACCCTGAAACTGAATGACCTGGAAATCAACATCCTGCTGGTTTTTGCTTTTGTGCGCAACGACCTGCTCTGCATTGCCGACGGACACAACCGGAGTTCGGATGAAAACGACAAGGCGGTGTTCGCGGCCAAAAGTCTTGACTGCGAACTTTCCGAAGTGATGGAGGCGCTGAATCAGAAAAGCAAGCTGCGCCGTTACCGCTGCGTCGACAGCGATCTGGATTTCAACGGTTTTCTGTTCCGTTTTCTGAACGGTTTTTCCGACGAACCGCTCACCAGCATGTTTTTTGCGAAAAGCAAAGACGAGACTCTCCCCTGGGAGTTCTACGGCTCCCTGACGGAAAAGCACGGCGAGCTGATCGAACGGATCATTTCCTGCTGCGACGGAACCAATTCCGCCAATATCCTTCTCTACGGCGCGCCCGGAACCGGGAAAACCAGTTTCGCAAAAACCCTGGCAGACCGTCTGCACCGGACCTGCTACATGATTCGTCAGAACAGCTCGGACCGCGAGGCGGGCAGTGATACGGATTTCCGTTTCGGAGCGCTGCAGGTCTGCGCCGAACGAGTCGATCCGGAACGCAGTCTGATCGTGGTCGACGAATCGGATGAAATGCTGCGCGGCGGCTGCGGCGGGTCGTATCAGGGGTTCGTCCTCTTTCGAAAACAGGACAGAGGGGCGG
>JAZUCR010000458.1:0-3801 GCA_045639225.1 Victivallales bacterium | reverse complement strand
TCCTTTTCCGTACCGGAGACGGACAGGAGGGAAACCCCGTCCGTCTTCCTTGATTTTCCGGTCAGTTGTTCTTCCGGAAGTTCTCCATGAGATCGACCAGTTTCTGGACGCCTTCCAGCGGCATGGCATTATAGATGCTGGCGCGCAGGCCGCCGACGGAGCGATGTCCCTTCAGACCGATCATGCCGTTTTCGGAAACGACTTTCAGGAACTTCGCTTCCAGTTCCTCGGTCGGAAGACGGAACACCACGTTCATGAACGAACGGCTTTCCTTCTTGACCGGAGTGCGGAAATAACCGTTGGAATCGTCGATTGCCTTATAGAGCAGCGCGGCTTTTTCATTATTCCATTTTTCGATCGTTTCCAGTCCGCCGACTTCTTTCATCCAGTCCGTGACCAGCTTGATCATGTAGATGCCGAAGGTCGGAGGCGTATTATACAGAGAATTGTTTTCGGTGTAAGTCGTGTATTTCAGCATCGTCGGGATGTTTTCCGGCGTGCGGGCGACCAGATCCTTGCGGATGATCACCAGCGCCAGACCGCTCGGACCGAGATTCTTCTGGGCTCCGGCGTAGATCATGCCGAAATTGGAAACATTTACCCGGCGGGACATGATGTCGCTGGACATATCCGCGATCAGCGGGGCTTTGGTCTTCGGGAAGGAACGGTACTGGGTCCCGTAGATCGTATTGTTGCTGGTGATATGCACATAGCTGGCGTCATCGGTAAGTTTCCATTCCGCGAAATCCGGGATATGGTCGTATTTGGTCTCTTTGCTGGACGCAGCCACGCGGACTTCACCGAACGCTTTCGCTTCCTTCATCGCCTTCGAGGACCACGTCCCCGTGTCGACGAAATCGGCCGCACCCTGCATCAGGTTCATCGGGATCATCGCGAACTGCATGCTGGCGCCGCCCTGGATATAGACGATATCATAATCGGCAGACACGCCGAAGACATCACGGATATTCTGATTGCAGCTGTCCAGAACAGCCTGGAAAGCGGAACCGCGGTGGGAATGTTCCAGGATACCGCATCCTGTTCCGTTGAAATCGCAGAATTCTTTTTGAGCTCTTTCCATCACTGCAGCGGGCAGCATGGCCGGACCGGCGTTGAAATTAAAGACTTTCATCAGCAAAACTCCTTGTTTGCGTTGTTTCAAAGCATATAATATATATCTGGATTGCGGTTTTGACAAGGCGTTTTTTTAAAAAAACGGAAACATTTTCCCGAATGCTGATCCGGCAGCCGGCGACCGGATATTCTTCCCCGAAGAAAACCGGAATTTCAGACCTTTCCTTGAAATCATTGCGGTTTATGCTACAGTAAGAAGCAATATGCAATAACAACGAAAGGTTTTCAAATGGATCCGGAAATCATCTCTCTGAACGGCAAATGGGATTTCTTTTATTCACCCCTGAAATTCGATCCGGCCAACCCCCTGCCCGAGGCGAAGGAATACACCGGCCAGATGATGGTGCCCGGCTACTGGGACGACCATTACGAACTCTTCGACGAAGAAGATTTCTTCGGGCTGACCGCACGCTTCAACCCGGATTACCGCAAGCCGCATTTTCCGATGGGCCGCTCGCTCACCCCGCACGCCGCCAGCTCATTTCTGATCGGGACCGGCTATTGCCGCAAAGTCTTCGTGCCGCATTTCGCTCCCGGATCGCAGACCGTTTTGACCGTAGGTCCCGCCATGTGGGGATGTTCCGTGCTCTGCAACGGCAAACTCGCCGGCACCGTGACCGGATATTCCACTGCGACCGATTTCGACCTCACCGGACTGCTGAAATCCGGCAGGGAAAACGAACTCATTATTGCCGTCTGCAACGTCCATGACGACGGCGGCGCGTATCACCGGGTGGACGGCTCGCATGACGGCATTCCGTTCGGGACACGTCCCGGCCAGCACAGGGGTCTTGCCGCGCAGGGGTATCAGTCCGAACGCGGCGGCATCGGCGGCGGAGCCATGCTCAAGATCACCGGCAAGGCACGGATCGCCGACTGGTTCGTCTCCTTCGAAGCCGGCAAAATGTACTGGCATGCGGAACTGGTCAACGCCACGGGAAAAACCATCGGCTGGAAGCTGAAAGACGGCGATGTCGTGCTGGATGCCGGAGAGATCCGCTGCCGGAAAGATCGGTTCGACTGGGAAACCGGAAAACTCCCGCCGAAACTCTGGAGCGACCGCGATCCGGAACTTTATACGGTCGAACTGGAACTTTCCGACGGCAAAACGACGATGGACCGCGTCAGCCGGAAATGGGGTGCGCGGACGGTCGGGACCAAAGGCAGTTCCATTCTGGTCAACGGTCTGCCGACCTATTTCCGCGGGGTCACGGAACACTGCTACTTCGCCGAAACCTGCAATCCGCATTTCGACAAGGAAAAATATCTGCGCGATCTGGGCGTTCTGAAAGCCGCCGGGTTCAATTTCATCCGCTGCCACACGTGGTGTCCGCCGGAACCGTTCTACGATGCCTGCGACGAGCTCGGATTCCTGATCCAGACGGAACTGCCGTCGGTTTATTCCTTTGCGGAAGCCGAAGCAGTCATCCGCATGATCCGGAAACATCCGTGCGCCGTGATCTTCTGCGAAGGCAATGAAAAGATCCTCGATGAAAAAGCCCTGAAACGGCTGGAAAAACTGGTGAAAATGCTGCATGAACTGGCGCCCGGCATGCTGTTCAATCCGCAGGAAGCGATGCGCGGGATCGAATATGCGTTCGAACCGAATCAGAAAATCAAGCTCGAACCGTTCGCCTACGATCCGGCCCGCATGAACACGGTCCGGAAAATGACCGATGTATTCGGCGCACTGTTCGAAGGATTGTTCAGCTATCTGCACGATGAGTTTCCGGGCGTGGCGAAAATGGAAGCCATGCAGAAGGTCTATGACCGGCCCTGCCTCAGCCATGAGATCGGAATCCTCGGCGGATATCTCGATTTCTCGCTGGAAAAACGTTACGAAGGCACCTTCATCGGCACCGACATGTTCGCGGCGGCCAGGGAAAATATGTCGAAACACGGCGTTTACCAGTATGCGCAGCTGTATTACGAGCGCAACTGCCAATTCATCTCCTCGATCCGGAAACAGCTGATCGAAAACATCCGTTCCTGCCCGAGTATCACAGGGTTCGATTTCCTAGGCGGGATCGACACGCACTGGCATCTGATCGGCTATCCCTGCGGCATCTTCAACGAATTCTACGAGGAAAAATACGGCGAGACCATTGCGGACGTCCGGCGCTACAACGATGAAACCATGCTGCTGTGCGGCGCGGGCAATCGGCGCAACCGGAAAGCGGGGACCCGATTCTCGGAAAAAATCCTGCTTTCCCATTACGGCACCAGAGATCTGAAAAACGGCCGTCTGGCCTGGAGTGCCGAACTGGATGACGGATCAATTGCCGCTTCGGGTGAAATCACGGTTTCCAAAGTGAAACAGGGCACGGTTGCCGAACTCAGGACGGTGAATTTTCCGCTGCCGAAATGGGACAAGGCACACTGCCTCACCCTGCGGACCGTCTTTTCCGCCAGCGGGACCACACGGGAAAACCATTGGAAATTCTGGGTGTTCCCCGCGGTCAAAGCGTCAATTCCGGCCGGGGTCAGGATGGAAAAGGCGCTTTCCGCCGACACGGTCCGGTTCCTCGCGGACGGCGGGGCGGTGCTGCTGACCGGCGGCTTCCCCGGCCAGAGCATGCCGGAAAATTTCCGTCCGCATACTTCGGGCCGTTCGATCGGGCATTCCGGGGCGATCCCGCATGAACATAAGTCGGAGGCCAAGCGGTC
>JAZUCR010000457.1:0-1889 GCA_045639225.1 Victivallales bacterium | reverse complement strand
CGCCGTCGTTCAGATAAATCACTTTCGCGGTATAAGGCAGCAGCGGCGCGACATCGCTGGCGATCAGGTTTTCCTGGTCGCCGACGCCGATGACGATCGGACTGCCGTTCCGGGCGGTGATGATCTTATCCGGTTCGAGCGTAGAAAGGACTGCGATCCCGTAGGTTCCCTTGACCTGTTTCAAGGCCGCCGCCACGGCGCTGAGCAGATCGCCCTCGTATGCTTCGGCGATCAGATGCGGCAGCACTTCGCTGTCCGTCTGGGAACGGAAAACCACGCCTTTTTTCTCGAGGCAGTTCCGGAGTTCCTGATAGTTTTCGATGATCCCGTTATGGACCACGGCGAAACGGTTGGACGCATCGAAATGCGGATGGGCGTTTTCGGCAGTCGGCGCGCCGTGGGTCGCCCACCGGGTATGCGCAATGCCGCAGCCGGTCACGGTATTCATTCCGGGCTGCTCATTGACGATTTTTTCCAGAGCTGCAACCTTGCCCGCGGCTTTGGCCTGATACATCCGTCCGGCGGCGTTCAAGGCCAGTCCGGCGGAATCGTATCCGCGGTATTCCAGTCGTTTCAAACCTTCGATCAGCAAAGGCGCGGGGGCCTTCTTTCCAACATATCCGGCAATTCCGCACATAAGAGTTCTTCCTTTCGTTATGGTGCTTCTAAAACAGTATCGCCGGAATCCGATTTTTCAAATCAAAATTAGAAAGTATAACCAAAAAATAATCTGACACCGAAAGCTGAATGATCTCAACCGGACCTGGATCATCAGATCAGGGTCATTTCGATCTCGTAAACGCCGTTGTCGAGGGTGAATTCCGATTGACTGACCGTTTTTCCGTTCAGCGTGACTTGTTTTGCTTTGAGCTCGGGCAGGATCACCTCGATCCGGGTATTGCAGGGAGCCGCAATACGCCACTTCCAGTTTTTACCGCTGAATTTCCAGCAGCTTTCCGCTTTCCCGTATGGAGTTTCCAGCGAACAGGAAACGTGTTTCAGGCGGCGGTCGGGTTCGGCGGCGAAGATCAGGAGTTTGCCGCCGGGCTGTGCATCATCGAACCGGATGCCGCCTGCCGCGGCCGCCATCCACTCCGCCACCGCGCCGTAGGCATAATGGTTGAACGAGTTCATATTGACATCCCCGAAACCGTCTTTGATGGTGTAGGAATTCCAGCGTTCCCAGATGGTCGTGGCGCCCTGATTGACCGAGAACAGCCAGGAGGGATATTCTTCCTGCAGGAGCAGATCATATGCGGTTTCCGTATTGCCGCATTTGCTCAGAGCCTGTGTGAGCCAGGCGGTGCCGACGAATCCGGTGGAAAGTTTATTGCCGTTTTCGCGGATGAGTTTCACCAGCAGGTCGGCATTTTTCCGGGTCTGCTCCGGCGTGAGCAGATCGAACTGGACCGCGAGCACACAGGCGGTCTGGCTCTTGATCTTGAGCAGGCCGCGGGCATCGAGGAATTCTTTCCTGAATGCGGCTTTGACCTGTTCGGAAAGTGCGGCATACTGTGCCGCTTCACGCTTTTTCCCGAGCAGAGCGGCGGTCTGTCCGACGATCCGGGCAGTTTCGGCAAACATCGCCGTGCCGATGAGTTCGGACGGGGTTTTCACTTTCGACAGAGCCAGCCAGTCGCCATAGGCGGTTTCCGGACGGATCAGCTTATTGGAAGTCTTTTTCTGATAATCGACCCATTTTTTCATGGAATCGTAACTTTCCCGAAGGATGGAGAGGTCGGCATAACGCTGATACATGATCCACGGGATGCGGACGGCGGCATCGGCCCAGACCGCGGCGCCGAATCCCCAGGTAAACAGGTTCGGAACTACGCTGGGGACCGCACCGTCGTCCCGCTGCGCATCGCGCAGATCGCGGAGCCATTTGT
>JAZUCR010000456.1:0-2858 GCA_045639225.1 Victivallales bacterium | reverse complement strand
GAAGAGTGCGAATACGCTCCGGCAGAGCCCGTTCGGATGGTCCGGGAAGACCTCTCCGTTGGCCGCCGTGGCGACCGCGTAGCCTCGTTCCATGGCCGATTCGATGCACCACCGGCTGGTAAATTCGCCCCGCCCGGCTTCCGTCTGGGGGACCATCCAGTCGCCGTGGACCTGTTTGAAGGCGCGTGTCAGACGGACATCCGGCTCCGGCGTGACGCTGTGATTGCCGTTGAAATTCAGTCCCAGAAAGACCGGCGCCGGTTTCTTCAGGTTCCGCGGGACATACAGCAGCAGGTCGAAATCGCGGTGCCGTCCGTTATTCATGTTACAGTGGATCCGGATCTCTTTCCGGATCGCGGTGCCGTTGAGCGCATTTTCTTTCAGCGAGAGCTGTTCCAGCTCCAGCCGGTCCGGACCCGGCGGCATGATCCCATACATGTAATCCTTGAACAGCTGCAGCGTGGCGGGCCGTTCTTTCTTTTCCCATTCCGCAGCCGTTTTCGAAACGATCGGCGGCAAGGTATATTTCTTGACTTTTTTCTCGTCCAGGTTCCAATAGAAATGCCAGTATGCTTCGGAATACGGCGCTATGCGCTGAAAAGCAACTGCCGAAAGGTCCTGATCCGGCGGGAAGAACGGATTGTCACGGTAAATTTCACCTGGAGTTTTCATGATATCATTCCTTTCCTGAGGTTGTCATAGTGACTGCAGATTCATCGCACACGACCAGCGGATAATCGGTCAGCGGCAGGTTTTCGAAGATATACAGCGCGCCGAATTTGTCGGGCTTCCAGCTGCCGATCCGGTAGATTTTTCCGGAGAGCATATCGATCAGGACCGGATTCCGAATCGGCTCCAGGTCCGGGTGGATCTCGGCGCGGATGGTGAACGGGGCAATGCCGGGGAAGCCATACTGCATGTCTTCCGCCAGATGGTATTCGAAGAACGGATTGCGGCCGCGGACAAATGTATTGGTCTGGACGCCGATGTCGATCAGCCGGGAATGCCGTTCCGTCCGCGGCAGCGCATCTTCGAGACGCGTCCCGACGTAAAGATCGGCGGTTTTCATGCCGTCTTTGAAAAAAGCGGTGAGGTTTTTCATCGTGAAATAAGAGGGCTTCGGCGTGTAGGTCTTGCCGTTCAGGATCCCCTGATGGGCGGGGTGCTTCCTCGTATCCCTGGCAGTTTTGTAGTTGTCCTTCATATCCACCATCTGGAAGTATGAACTCCGTTTCAGACCGATGGAGAAATCCAGGAAATAACGGCGGAGCATCCAGATCTGCTGGTTCCGTTCGCTGTCGCGGACATACAGCGGCAGAAAGTGGACTTCCGGAAACCAGGAAGCGTATCCGCCTTCGCCCTGCCAGAGCTCCACATGCTGTCCGCCGAGGGAATCCAGCGTGCGGCGCAGCAGAGCCACGGTTTTCCGGAAATTCAGCTCCGGCTGGATGCAGTAGGAATGAACACAGAAAAAGTTCAGGACATCGAGGATGCCGGAACGGAACAGCTTGACGACAAAGCCGTCGGCGATGCAGAAGGAACCGCCGCTGGTGCAGGCGCCGATTTTCGCCTCGGGGATCTCGGCGCGGATCTCGTCCGCGGTCAGCCTGATCAGCCTGGCATATTCCAGCGGATCGCTGCCCTTCGGCTGCCAGAAGGTGGAAATGTTCGATTCGTTCCAGATCTCGAAAATGCTGGCCCGTCCCTTGAAATGCCGTGCCAGCGCCCGCACGTAATTCTTCCACGCCTGCAGCGTTTCCTCGCCGAAATACAGCGGCACGAAGCCGACCGCCGCATCGCTGTAGAGTCCGCTCATATAGAGCTTGTTGCCGTAGCCGACATTGAACCAGGGCTGGACATGATGACTGATGAGCTGATCGACGATCGAATCAAGCCAGGTGAAATCGTAAACTCCTTTCACAGTCTCGCAGCGGTTCCAGCCGGTCTGGCAGCGTGCCCATTTCATGCCCGACGCACCGAGCAGATCGTAGCATTTTTCCGGGTCGAACATTTCCCGGTCCAGACATTCGAATCCGATGCTGAATCCGGACTCGTCGGCGCTGATCTCGGCTGACGTGAAATGTTTCAGTTTCCCGATTTCGGTCAGAGGTACTTTTTCATGTTCGAAAATCATCTTCTCTCTCCTCTCCGCTGTCATTCCGCTTTCAGCGTGATCTTCGCCCGGTAATCCGGATGGGACACATCCGGTTCGGGCATGCAGTCATATTTTTTCCCGTTGACCTCCGCCGTGACGGGCTGTTTCAGATCAGCCATCGCCGGATGCAGCCGGCAGATGAATTCCTTCACGTTCACCGCCTCGAAACGGAACCGGTTGCCGGAAAGATTTTCCCCGGTCAGCGAGGCTCCTGGATATGCCGCTTTGCCCAGATAATAACTCTGTGCATTCAGTTCTCCGATCGTCCACGCGATATTCGGCCCGGTCAGATGGATCTTGTCCAGTTCGATCTTTCCGGGAACCGTCTGCGTGATCTCGAGCCAGCGGGAAGCTCTGCGGTCTTCCAGATCCGGATCGCAGGAGCCGTTCGGCGTGATGACCGCACAGCGCGGAGCATAAGGATTTCGTTTCTGCCTTGCCGCCCAGTTCAGGAAACGCTCCAGCGCCATCTGGGACGGTTCCCAGCTCAGACTGTGGCCGCCTTCGTGTTCGTCATAGACATGCGCCACATCGTCGCGCAGCATCAGTTCATGCGCCGCGCGGGCGAAAGAAACGCCGCACCAGTCATGATGCCGCGGTTCCGGATGCGGGGCGCTGTAATGCGCCGCACAATCCCATTTGCCATGCATCAGGTAGACCCCCGTGCCGAGGAACCCTCGGAAATCTTCTTCCAGCCACGCTC
>JAZUCR010000455.1:0-2363 GCA_045639225.1 Victivallales bacterium | reverse complement strand
CTACCGGAATGCCTACGCTGCGGCCGGCGGCGATATTTCCCACTTCCGCTTCAGCACCAGCGAGCCGACGGCGACGTGCGTAAGTCTGATCACGCCGGATTCGGAACGCACCATGCGGTCCCATCTGGGCGCATCCTCCACGCTGACCCCCGATGAAATCACCGATGCGGACTTCGACGGCATCACCCATCTTCATGCGGAAGGCTATATGCTGTTCCTGCCCGGCGTGCTGGAGAAAACCATGAAGCTGGCGAAAGAGGCAGGCTGCACCGTCAGTTTCGATTTCTCCTCGTTCGAGGTCGTGCGGATCTTCCACAAAGAAATCGAAGCGCTCATGGATAAGTATGTGGACATCATTTTCGCCAATGAAGACGAAGCCCGCGAATTTTGCGGAGCGGACCATTTCGAACCGGAAACGGCGGCGGAACAGCTGAGTTCCGTCTGCTCTACGGCGGCTGTCAAGCTCGGAAAGAAGGGCGCGCTCCTGAAACAGGGCGGGGAAGTCTGCCGGATCGCCCCGAAGATCGTCAATGCTGTCGATACCACCGGCGCCGGCGATCTCTGGCAGGCAGGATTCCTTTACGGCTGGCTGAACGGCCTCGGTCTGCAGAAGGCCGGAGAAATGGGTTCGGTCCTCGGAGCCGAAGTCGTCCAGGTCATCGGCGCGGAGATCCCCACAAACCGCTGGAATTCCATCAAAGCTCAATTCAATCAAAAATAAGGATATTCACCATGGCTAAAAGCAAAAAAGCATTCTGCGATTACAAGGTCAAAGACATCGGTCTGGCCGATTTCGGCCGCAAGGAGCTGGACATTGCCGAAAAGGAAATGCCCGGACTGATGGCCGCCCGCGAAAAATACGGAAAGAAAAAACCGCTGAAAGGCGTCAAGATCATGGGCAGTCTGCACATGACCATCCAGACTGCCGCGCTGATCGAAACGCTCGTTGAGCTCGGCGCCGATGTCCGCTGGGCGTCCTGCAATATTTTCTCCACGCAGGACCATGCCGCCGCCGCGATCGCCAAACGCGGCATTCCGGTTTTCGCCTGGAAAGGCGAGACGCTGGAGGAATACTGGGACTGCACCTACCGCGCCATGACCTGGCCGGACGGCTCCGGACCCGACCAGATCGTCGACGACGGCGGCGATGCCACGCTGCTGATCCATCTGGGCGTGAAAGCGGAACAGAATCCGAAGATCCTCGACAAGAAACCCTCCAGCGAAGAAGAGGCCGTCATCTACAAGCTGCTCAAGCGCATCCTGAAAGAAAATCCCGGCCACTGGAAGAAAGTCGCCGCCAAGGTTCGCGGCGTTTCCGAAGAAACCACCACAGGCGTCCATCGGCTGATCCAGCTCGCCGCCCGCAAGGAACTGCTCTTCCCCGCGATCAACGTCAATGATTCCGTGACCAAATCCAAGTTCGACAATATTTACGGCTGCCGCCACTCCCTGCCCGACGGGATCAAACGCGCGCTCGACGTGATGATCGCCGGCAAAGCGGTCTGCATCTGCGGCTACGGCGACGTCGGCAAAGGCTGTGCCGAAGCCATGAAAAACGAACGTGCCCGCGTGGTCGTGACCGAGATCGATCCGATCTGCGCCCTGCAGGCTTATATGGCCGGGCTCCAGGTTGTCACCGTGGAAGATGCCCTCCCCTACGCCGACATTTTCGTCACCACGACCGGCAACTGCGACATCATCACCGCCGAACACATGGCGAAGATGAAAGATCAGGCTATCGTCTGCAACATCGGCCACTTCGACAATGAGATCAAAGTCGCCGACCTGAAAGCATACAAAGGCGTGAAAATCACCCAGATCAAAGGCAGCGAATGCCCGGTCCACAAATTCACCTTCAAGGACGGACACAGCATTTTCCTGCTCGCGGAAGGACGTCTGGTCAACCTCGGCTGCGCCACCGGCCATCCGAGCTTCGTCATGAGCTGCTCGTTCACCAACCAGACACTGGCGCAGATCAAAATCGCCAGCGAAAAATTAAAAAAAGAAGTTTACACGCTGCCGAAGGAACTGGACGAGGAAGTCGCCCGTCTGCATCTGGGCAAACTCGGTGCGCATCTGACCAAGCTGACGAAGAAGCAGGCCGATTATATCGGAGTCCCGGTAAACGGGCCGTTCAAAGCGGAAAACTACCGCTACTGACCGCTGCTTTCACCGACCCAAGCCGTCTTCCACCGATCCAAGGTGGGAGGACGGCTTTTTTATTGTCCCCTTTAGGACAAAAAAACTACCGGCTATGCCGGTAAGTAAACGAAAAAGCTTTAGCTTCAGGTGGCAAAAAGAAGCCTCTTGGATTAAATTATGATGCTGGTTCCGCAACCGCACCCTAAAACAATCCAAGAGGT
>JAZUCR010000454.1:0-13079 GCA_045639225.1 Victivallales bacterium | reverse complement strand
GTGTAAATTAGATTAAGGAGGTAATTTAAAAGTCAATTAAAAAAGGATTGAAAAAGCTCCATGTGATGCAATGGGTAGTTTGAGTGTGGCTACCTATGAAGTAACCACCTCAAACGAACCCTTACAGATCGCAATGGAAATTTTCAAACAGTATGCTTTTTGAGAAATGTGTTGAAACTGCCTTTGATATCATTCTCAATACATTCCATTGAGCCGGATGCGTCCAGTACGATGCAGATGTGTGTGTAGTCTTTTTTCATGATAGACCCCTTTCTTGTTGGTGGTTGGTTGACCGATGAAAATGACTTTGTCTGTAATCTAATACGTAACATCAGACAAATTTTGTCATACCAAAACGAAAAAAATAAACAAATTTTCAAGATTCAAGTTGCAAGACTCAAGATGCAAGTCAGGGTTCCGCGCCTCGTCCGTCAGGTCCCGTCAGGTCCGTCCGGTCCATCTCGTCCGTCAATCGCGAAACGGAAACCGGCACCGGACGGCAGTCATTACCCGACCGGAGTAACGCCATACAGGAGTCTGTATGTTAAACCAGCAGCCCAAGGGGACATCAGATGGCAATGAGACTGGTTTTCCATTCACTGCCGACACTGCCGAAATATCTCCACTCGAGGTTGTCTTCACCCCTGACCAATAGAGCGCCGAGATCGCCCGCACCAGTACGAATACGAAGGTCATCAATGCCATCGCCATCAAAATCGCCGATTTGTTCGACCGTGACATCCCCCAGCACGCCGAAGCCCATCCACTCGGAAACGCTGCCGTTCTGAACGATCCACGCCCCGTAGTAGGTGCCATTCTTCAACAATATGTCATCGGTGCCGTCACCGTCGAAATCACCGGCGCCGATGATTTCGAAATCATCTGAAAGAGTATCAAGATTTTGCCATGAAACATTTCCATCGGCATTGGTCAGCCAGCATCCGGCATAACCTTGGTCATTCCGTAACACCAGATCACTGCGCAAATCATTGTTGAAATCACCGATAGTACAAATTTTCCACTCACTGCCAAGACTTTGGATATAATGCCAGCCGGGATCATCGCCATCGGTCAGAAAATATCCGACGGCGCCATTTGTATTTTGCAGGAGCAAATCGGAGGTCTCTCCGTCATTGAAATTGCCCAGTCCCAGAATCATCGTACTGGAGGAAAAAAACTCAACCGGCTCCCAGCCTGCAATATTTCCGCTGTCATCGGTGAGCCAAACGCTGACCGAATTGGCGATCGTATCATAAATAAAGATATCCTGAGTATTTTTTCCCGGCGTGAAAAAGCCGGTTCCGAACAAATATTGAAAAGCTGACAGCTGGCTGAGATTTCCCCAAGATGGGGAATCCTGCAGCTGAGTCAGCCATGCGCCGCAGTCAAGCTGTTTTTTTCCGGTATTCTTTTTCTGCTGCATGAGGATATCGCTCAGACCATTGCTGTCTATATCGAATTTTGCAGAAGTGTTTTTTTCAATTTCACTGATGATGACACTGGTTTCAAATGAGTTACCGGCACTGTCGGTCGCCATCAAAAAAACTGTGCAGTTTTTCAGCACCTTGATTGGACCGGTATAGGTTTGCCATTCTTCGGCATCGGAGGTCCTGAACATTGTATCTTTCAAACATTGACCATCCGCAAAATCAGCGGAAACCAGGGCTGCTGTTTTCGACGGGCTGTAAGCGACTTCAATATTGGTGATCGCAGGAGCCTCCCTGTCAATATTGGAAACGGAATAAACGACGACGTCTTCTTCGGAATCAATGCAGCGGAACCACAGATCGGTATTTTCCTCAATGGAGACAGGGCCGGTCCAGGCAAGCCAACTGGCACCGCGGTCAAGGGAAAACTCCCCGGGAACGGGTTCTCCCGCCAGAGTAAAACTGGCAGTGACGGTGATGGGGTTTCTGGTCCATTCGGTTTCCGATGCCTGAACCGTAATGATCGGGACCGGATCACCGATCGACAATGCCAGAATATGATCACTGTATATCAACGCAGCGCAGTCCGCTGCAGAATTATCGGAATCCAGAACAAATGATTTGTCTCCCAATGTGATATTTACGGAAAAGCTATGGATCCATTCATCATCCTGAAACTCAACAAGATAATATGTGGAATGGGAAAGATCATTGCTTCCGTAAAAATACAGTTCGCCACCCGTAGCATTGAAAAACGATTCAGGATCAGCAGTGAGATGGAGCATGGTTCTTTCAGCGGATTTACCGGCCAGAAACGCCATGTTCAAAGAACCGTTTTCTGCAGAAATACCGCCGTAAACCGCGGAACCGGATTCTATGATCACGGAATTATTACCGCCGCCGAGAGAAATTCCGCCTGCGATAACCGACTGTCCGGCGAGCCGAATCACATCATCGCCGTCTCCGCTGATGACTGCCCGACTTCCCTGGCTGCTGCCAAGAAGCTCATTCTCGTTGTCCCAGTATTCGCTCAGCCATTGTTCAATCACCGAAAATTCCCTGTCCGTATAACCGGAAAAATAATAGCCTCCGTTCAGGTCGATATCCACTGCGGATTGCCCATTTACCGTAATGCAGGCAGAGGCTGTCCGTGAATTAACAATAATTCCGCCGGTTTGATTCTCAAAAGAGAGGGTTCGGCGGGAGGTAAGTGCCCGGGCATCCCGCGTACAGAGACCAATGTTCCAATTCAGAAAATCAAGATCGACATTTGAAGTAAAATCGACCGTGTCAAGATATATTAAGTCTCCGGCGATTTCATCAACGAAAGAAAACGTGGTCTTCGTATCGTTTTGGATGTGATTGATACGCTCTACGCCGCGCAGGAAAGAGCCGCCGTAATATTCCGATTTGGAATTCATTACAGTTACCCGGATTTTCGGGTCAAGATCAATCCCGAGCGTATCAAAGGAAATATCCCGGATCTCGGCAACGGTATACCAGCGGTTGGAATAAGAGTCAGGTCCCCACCCATAGTTGAGGTGGTATTCGTATTCATTGGTTTGTGAATTCAGGCGGTATCCATCCAAATAGATGCTATGCTCCGGAATATCAACCCGCACGGGCTCGCCATAATCCAGATTTTCCCGGATGATCGAATAGGCCGTGTCTGTCAGCTGGGATTTTCTCGATTGTGAAATAAAAAAAAGTGTGTTGGTTTCGCCAATCGAAAAATAACTGTCAAAACCAGCGGCCTTGAACACCTTCAGGTTGACATCACCATCCCAGAAGGTCCCGGAAGATACTGAGGTAGAAGTGGAATCGCCATAAGTCGAATGGTTTTTTACGCCGCAATAAAAGTTCAGAGCCGCGATAAAATCCCCGGACACATAGTTGTCAATACCGGCTAAAATTGCATTGAGAACGGAAATCGTCCCTTCTCCGACGGAAGCTGTTTCGGAAAGATAATACCGATGATTGCGTCTGCTCTTCAAGGTAAAATAATCCGAACTGCTGACGGATAATTTCAGCTGCACCCCCATGGAAAGATGATAAAATAAGATCTGCGCATCCGCAGTATTGGTGCATCCGGTGACTGAATGGACCAGCTGGCTGGAGGAAAGATAAGGACAATAGCGGTTGTAGGTGTAACCGCTGATATAGTGTCCGTCAAGATAAATCAGTCCGCTTTGCTCCCATTCTGTAGAAGTCAGAATCTTGCCGTCCGCTTCTCCTGCGTTATATACATACTTCAACATTTATTTATCTCAATGGTTATCAAACAATCCAGCTGACGCAGATGATGACTTTGCCGATTGAATTGCTGCTGGTCGGACATTCTCGCGGAGCCGCGGACCGCAGCCGGTTTCAGGAATCGGTCCGCGGGACTTTATTCTGCACCGCGGACCAATGCATCCTTCTTTCAAATTGCGGAAGGAAACCACATTCCATCAACCCGGAGATTGGAAAAAGGCATAGTTACTGCGCGATCTCACAGGGCGGCAAGCGAGGTGCTCCACTCACTGCCAACGGAACCGTAATATTTCCAATCCAGAGAGTCTTCTCCGCATACCAGCAGAGCACCGATATCGCCGGCAGCAGTCCGAATGCGAAGATCATCAATGCCGTCGCCGTTAAAGTCTCCGATCTGCTCAACGGTTCCGGCCGTTTGCCCCAAGCCCATCCAGCCGGAGGCACTGCCGTTTTTCACGAGCCAGGCACCGAAATATCCGTCTTTTTCCAACAGAACATCAGCAGTGCCATCGCCGTTGAAATCTCCGGACCCCACAATATCGAACCCGGCACCGACAGTGGAGAGATCACTCCAGGATACCGTTCCGTTCGTGTTCGTCAGCCAGCAGCCGGCAAATCCGGCGTCATGTTTCAACACAATGTCATCCCGCCCGTCGCTATTGAAATCGCCGATGGCACTGATCTGCCATTCGTCGCCAAGGCTTTGGAAATAATTCCAGCCGATCTTGCTGCCGCTGGTGAAATAACAGCCGACCGCCCCGTTGCTGTTCCGCAACAGCAGATCGCTCTGTCCGTCGCCGTTGAAATCACCCAGACCCATGATCTGCGTAGCGGCATCGAACTGGCCTATAGTCTGCCAGCCCGCTACCTTGCCGGATTCATCTGTGACCCATGCCCCAATGGTATGTGTCGAAGTGTTTTCAACATAAATATCTTTGGCGTTTTTGGATGCGTCCGTCCGGCCGATTCCAAAGAGCCGGTTGTTGGCACCCATTGTGCTCAAGTCGCTCCATTGTGCCGTATCGTTGTCCTGGATCAGCCAGGCGCCAGTCGAACCGAAAGCGGCATGACTGCGGCGGGAGATCGTAAGAAGGACATCGGCTATCCCATTGCCGTCGATATCGCTGCCGACATCGTTTCGGTCATGAGATACCACCTTGACGCCCCATTGCGTCGTGTAGAGCTTCCCTGTCGACAGGACCTCCACAACGGAGATGGTTTTATTGTCCACATTCAAATCACGGCCGAAAGAAGCTGTCCCGAGGAAATTCCCGTTCTTGCCATACACATCGATCGTTTCAAATTTGAAGCCGGTTCCCAGGAACATGGAATACTCTTCTCCGGACTTCAGGGTTTCGTTCAAGGTCAGAGAAAGATTGAACTTGTCGATCTCGTCATCGCCGAAATTTTCATCAAAGACCAGACCGATATCAGGTTTTACCAAGGGATCCGCAACATAGTTGTCGAGCTGTTTGTTCTGCCCGAGAACGAAGTTGAAAGTCGCGTTGCCCAAAGTCGTGTCATCGGTAAGGAAATGAATTCCCGCAGCATCGTGGTATCCATAGTTATCCTCTTGATAATACGTCTCGCCGTAAAGATTGATCGAACCGGACATGACGGAGCCTCCTTCAACCGTCAGACAGCCGTTTTCGATATCGCCGCCGATCATGGTCCCGCCCGTTCTCAAAAAGACATTGGTATTTCCCACGGAAACACACATGTCTCTGGCCGTTTTCCCATTGCCCACAGAATAAACGTTGTAGAATGTCACAATGTACTTATAAGATTCGTTACCGTTTCTCTGATACCCGGAATTAAAATTATAACCGACCGTGATGTCAGACGGATCAAAGCCGCCGTTGATGGTGGAAATGTTATTGATGGAAAGCCATGCGCCGGATTGCAGGGTCATATTGCTGATTTCACCGGAGGTGGTGGAATCACCGACCTGAGCCAGACGCCCGCCGTCATACACCATGATCCCGTCGATTTTTCCCTGAACCGCAATAATTCCTCCATACTGCTGGATATCGCGGATGATGTGGTCGCCATCCCATGAATGAATCGCTCCGCCGTTCATCAGAACATCGGTAATGGCTGAGGTGTCGAATAACTCTACTACACCCGAGTTCACTGTCAAATGTTCAACCGAAGTGGCTCCCCTGATTTTCAAAAGGCTTGAATCGTTCACTGTGATCGTATCGATCGTTACAGCAGTGCTGTCGGAACTGACCGCACATTCAGACTGATCGTTCAGTATGATATTGGCCACCTGGGCTTGGTCGAATAATTGAAGCTTGGCCTTGTCATTCACCTTGACACCGTCGACTTGAGCAGTATCACCGACCTGGCAGACGACTTCGGATTCAATCAGCTCCGGCGAATTCAATACAAGGTTCCTGCCCTCTGCATCATCCTGAAAAACAGCAAAGTTCATGTTGACTGTCAAACCGGAGATCACACCGCCGTCGGCCATGAAAGCCCCGCCGTCTTCCACGATCATATCATATGCCTGCTGTCCGTCGGTCATTTTAACCAGTTCGTCTGCAACCACATAGTTGCGCGAAATATTGTTGGAGGCGCTGTAGTAGATGCCTCCGACCTGGTAACTGAACCGGCCGTTGTTAAATCCGTAACCAACGGTGACGCCGGCAGCAAAATCCAATCCTCTGCTCGCCGTATCCTTATATATCCCCGTGCCAATGGATATTCTGGATCCGGACTCAAAAGTGTAGTCTGCAATGTTGTTATTGGCGGTGGAAACCACCAGTGTCCCTCCGTTTCCTATAACAGCATCGCGAAATACAACATTTCCTTCCGTGATCATAATACCCTTGTTGAAGACATAGACATCATCCACATTCGCCTGGGCATGAATGAAAAATTCACCGCCGGATACAGTTGCAGATTGAATATACGAGCCGTTGGATGCCTGGACAAAACCTCCGACTACCGTCAGCTCGGTCGTCCCCGAACCATCACGCAGATTAACCTTTCCCTGCTTTGAAACGGTCAGATCATTCATCCCCGTAGAATAAGAATACAATGCACCGTTGCTGACCGTGACATTATTCAAGACGGAATCCTGGTAGGCGTAGCAGATCGCATATTCACCGTAAATATCCAGACCGTTGACGGTTGTCGACCAGCGATTGTCATGGGGGTTATTATCATCGCCATCGGGATTCACAAAAAATACACCACGCTCAAGTGTGACATTATTTAAAACGGCTCCATCCTTGGCATAGACCACGCTCCCGCGGGCACATATATCACCATCGGAATCTTCAAACGGGACGTAATAATCTCCGTCAACCAGATTTTCCCAGTCGTAATCAATAAACAGTCCGTTGACTTTGTCATTCCGCTCAATGTAAAGGGTATATCCCCCAACATAAAAATCACCCTGCCAGCTCCAACCATACTTCCAATCCGTATAATAATTGTCAGACAAATCAATGTCATAACGGAAGCCCCAGCCAACAGTGCTGTTTGTGTAAGTTGCCATGATGCGTCTCCTTTTTTAGAAACTCCCACCTATTGCTTTATGATGATAGTTTCACATTATTGTTGTTAAATTTTCATCAACTGGAAGATATACATGTTTCAATCCAGAAAAAAACATGCATGAAAAACAAAAAACAATAACTGTTATTATCCTCTCCTTTCACATTTTACTTAATAATAAAATAAAATCAGGATATAAAAAAATGTTTCCGCAAGTTTGCAGAAACCCATCAATCTGACACAAAAGCAAACAACGATTGATATATTATTATAGTATGGTTTTACATTTTTTCAAGTTATATTTTAAAAAAAGTTTGATTATTCGGCAATCGGTCAGCCGTATTGGAGGAATTCTTTTTTCTACAGGCGGCATATTATAAGTTGCAAACACAGCTGTCGTCCGGGTTGGCATTCCACAAGGCCGCTGCGGCCTCTATAACGACAATGGGACCGGGCAGGAAAAATCCGGTTCCGCGAATCAGAAGCGTTTGGTCTTGCGGATAAAACACAGTTCGTTGCAGCGGGGGCAGCGGGAGACGTTTTCCCCGGCATTGCGGGCGAGGAAGGAAAAATGGCAGTTGTCGCAGAAGTAAAGCCGTTCCTTGACGACCGACCAGCCGTAGGATTTCCGCCGGCGGAGTTCATTCCGGAACCAGAGAACGGCCAGAAAAACCAGCCAGAGCAGCAGATAAATGCTGAAAATATGAAGAGCCGGAATCTCGATCATGGCCGGTCCTCCTTCGGGATCGATTTCAGATCGGGCTTCTGCCAGAAGACCGTGAAATATTTGACACGCGGTTCGGACGATGGCAGCGGCTGGAAATTGGCTTTGCGCATCATCAGCTGCCGGACCGCCAGACTGTCGAGTGCCGGATTGCCGCAGGAACGGAGAAGCAGGACCTCGGGGATACGGTCGTTCTGGAGCGTGAGACGCAGGATCGCGGGCTGTGCGGCATGCTGCTTTTTCAGGAGCCGGAGCGATGGATCATCTGCGAGGAAAAGTCCCTGCGAAAGCCGGCCGGTTTCATCGGTCCAGAGCGGATACTGCACATTCGGGAAAAGCCGGCGGTCGGGAAGCGGGGGTATAACAGGAACTGCGGGAATGGAAGAAAAATCCGAGATGGTGCGTTCGGACGGAAGCTTGAGGCCCGGTTCCCGATAAGCGGAGGAAGTTTCATAAAGATGAAACGACACGCGGGCGGGATCGGGGATAGTGAGTTCATTGCGTCCCTGAAACAGGCTGAATCCGGTCTCGGGATCGGGTTTCAGGATGCGTTCGGGATCGGAATAACGGAGCCAGTATTGCAGGCCATGGGGATCCTGACGCTGCAAATCCAGTTTCTGCTCTTCGAGGATCAGCGTGTAACGCGGATCGCTGGAGGATTCGGAAAAAGAGTCGGGCATGGGCGCGAACAGGGAAAGCAGCACGGCGTGAAGCGCCAGGGCAACCAGAAAAACCAGCAGCCATTCTTTAGAGGACATGCAGTGTTTCACCGCTGAATTCCCGAATGCACTCATCGTCTCTCCATTTCCGTGAACACGGTTTTTTCGGAATTGGCTTTACGGGCCAGAATGAACATATTGAGGTGAAGTTCCTCGGCCAGCGCCATGATCTGGGAAATCGTTTCGAAACTGTTGCTGCGGTCGGCCCGGAGCACGATGGCATCGCGCTGGTCATCGATATTGCGCGACACGAAAGCCCGCAGCTTGCCCCGCAGCTGTTTCAAATTGTCGACCACTTCGTCATTGAAGTAGATCCGGCCGTTCCGGTCCAGGGTGATGATATATTTTCTGGCGCTGTAATTGCTGACCGCCGGGGCTTCGGGAAGATTGACCGGGATCCCGGAAATCGGCACGAAGGAACTGCCGATCATAAAGAAAATGAGCAGCAGGAAAAAGACATTGATGAACGGGATCAGATCCGGTGCACCATGGATGGGCTTCAGGCGGGGACGGATCCGCCGGGCCAGAATGGATTTATCGGTCGGCAGCTTCATTTTTCTTGCGGTCTTCCCTGTGGTCAAAGAAATAAATGATTTCCGAAGCGGCTTTTTCCATTTCGATGCAGAAAGTCTCGACGCGTGCAACCAGATAATTATAGGCGATGAGACAGGGGATGGCCAGCACCAGACCGGCACCGGTCGTGATCAGCGCGGAACTGATGCCGCCGGAAAGATCATTCAGCGACGTGGAATTCCGCATGGCGGAAAAGGTTTCCTGCATGCCGAGCACAGTGCCGAGCAGACCGAGCAGCGGGGCAACTTTGGCGATCGTGCCGAGCAGATTGATGAGACTTTCGAGCCGGGGCAATTCGACCAGAACGGCATCATCGATGGCACGCCGGATATCGTCTTCGTTCTGATAGGCCTGGATCGCGGCAGTCAGGATCCGCGCGACCGGTCCGGGGGTATTGTCGCACAGCGTCAGCGCCTCGATCATGCCGTCGCGCCGAAGCACGTTGACCAGCCCGCTGATCAGTTCCCGGACATTGATCTGGGCCCGGTAGAACTGAAACCATTTGGCGATGAAGACGAAAACAGCCAGCAGACTGCAAGCCAGGATCACCCACATGACGACCCCCGCTTCCATGATTATTTTCCAGAAATCCATTTTTCAAATCTCCTTTCAGGGATTGAATTTTGTTTTTTTAAGCCTTTCGAAACGCTCGGATGCTTCAGTCAGCGGAATCAGCCCCGCATCGGCCAGCCAGTGCAAGGCGGTTCGGGCATATTCGAGCGTGGACCGGATCGGGTGTCTTGCGGCAATATCGATCAAAGCCTCCGCGGCACGGACACACCAGACCATCTCGACCGGATGGCTTTTGACGCTGGCGGCCGGATATTTGTAAAGAAGCTGGCGGAACTGCTCCGAAGCAGGTTCCCGCTGATCCAGCAGCAGCAGACACCGTCCCATCCGAAATGTTCCCATGGCGGAAAAAACCGGAGGACAATCCCGCTGATCCAGCATGGCCTGATATGCCTGAATGGCACTGTTGAGCTCGTTTTTGGAACTGACCGGATCGGGGGAAGCGATCGCCAGCAGGGAATCGCCGATCGAACCGTAAGCGGCGGCCGCCAGCGCGGAATTCGGCCGCATCACCGTGACTTTCTGATAAAACGGCACGGCGTTTTTGAAATCGGATTCCTTCCGGAGAATGTCGCCATGCAGATAATATGCCTCGGGCAGAACCGCGGAATCGGGATATTTTTCGTAGAGCGTGTTCAGCAGACGGAGCGCGGTTTTTCTGTCCCCGGCGCGGCAGGACTGGAGCGCCATCACATAGAGCGCACGGGCCTGCACTGCGGGGAAACGGGAATTCTCCGCCAGCTTTTTCAATTCTCCGTCCGCTTTCGCCTTCGAGCCGCCCTCGGCATAATGAGCAGCCAGCCGGAACTGAGCATCCAGCGTATATTCGGACGCCGGATACTGTTCCGCCAGACGCCTGGTTTCACGTTCCGCAGCCGATTCTTCGTTTCGGATCAGATAAATCTGGATCAGCCACGCGGCAGCCTGCGGCGCCAGCTGGTGCCGGGGATAAGCTTTCAGAAAACGCTGCAGCCGTTCGGCAGCCAATGCGGTATCCTGCAGCGAAAACGCCAGCAGACCGGACTGATAAAGGGCATCCGGCAGCAGTTCGTTCCACGGTTTCGCCTGTTTCAGAAATTCATTGAACAGTTTCAGCGCCGCCTCTTTCTGATCTTTCTGCATCCGGGCGGCCGCATCCAGATAAAGCAAATGGACCGGATCGACCTGCGGAAGTCCGCGGAGACGTTTCAGAAAATCCAGAGCACGGTCCGGCTGACGGCTGTCCAGACACGCCCGGGCGGCCAGCAGGCAGGCCTGCTTCGCTTTTTCCGGCCAGCGGTCCGCGATCTTCCGATACTGACTGCAAAACCGTTCCGGCAGATTCAGACGGACCAGGATTTCCGCCAGGAGGAATTCGCCGTCGGATTCCTTCTGATCCCGGAAATGATTCCGGATGGTTTTTTCCGCATCGGCCAGACGGCCGGTCCGGGCCAGGAGCATCGCATATTCATAGATGGCCTGAAATTTCTCCTGATCGGTGGAATTCATATTGGCAAAAACGGACTCATAAAGATCGAGCGCGCCTTTGCTGCTGCCGGCATCGCGGAGCAGACGGGCAGTCCGGAGTTTGATGTCCGGAGTAAGCAGCGAATCCTTGAACAGATCCAGCTGGCTCATGGCCAGACGAGCGGCATAAGCTTTATCTCCGGTCTGCGAGATCACATCCACCATCCGGTTGAGCGTCTCGAACATCTCATTCTTGTCGGAGGCGGCATGGAATGCGGCACGGTAAGACATCAGGGCATCCTGCCAGGCTTTGACCTTGACCTGGGCATCGCCGTATGTGGATGCGACCAGATAGATCAGAGGATTCGAACCGTCCCGGAACGTGCTGACAAGATTGCGCCAGGCGCCGGAGGCAGCTTCCGCTCCGGTCTGTTTCAGCGTGATGTAGGCCGCCAGCAGCGAATAGGCATCCCTGGACGCAATGTCTGCAGGGGGATTGGACAGCAGCAGATCCCAGGCACGGTCGCACTGTCCGTCCGAAGCCAGACAAAGGATCAGCCGGAGAAACGCCTGACGTCCAAGCAGCGTGCCGGACGCCTGACGGCTGAGCGGCTCATATTGCGCCGCGGCCTCCTTCCATTGTCCCAGCTTTTCCAGGACCTGCGCCCAGGCAAACAGGGTCCGGAGCCGCCGGGGGTCCTGAAGCGGCAGAGTGGACAGCAGTTTCTGGTAAAGCTCGCCGGCTTCGCGGTACTGCCGTTTCTGATACAGGATATCCCCGCGCCACATGGCGATTTCCGTGTCCTTGCCG
This sequence comes from Victivallales bacterium, assembly GCA_045639225.1. Classification (GTDB taxonomy): domain Bacteria; phylum Verrucomicrobiota; class Lentisphaeria; order Victivallales; family UBA1829; genus SIG94. Next base: position 1,049 of record JAZUCR010000454.1, on the reverse strand, counting down.
CCGGGAAACAGCTTTTCATATTCGGCCAGACGGGTTTCGGCGAGCGACGTAAGCCGGCTCATGACCAGCGCGTCCAGCAGACGCTCGTAAGCGGTTTTTACCGCGGCCTGATCACGGCTTTTTTCGGCCAGCAGCAGATACTTGGTATAAAAGCTGACCGCAACCGGATAATCGTGCTGGGCAAACGCACGGTCTCCCGCCCGGAGATCGACATCATCGAGCGTTCCCTGCGTCTGAGGCTGAGCAGCCTGCGGCGGAGATGCCGGCTCGTCAGCCGGAATATCTGCCGCTGCCGCCAGAATAATGCATGCAGAAGCCGAAGCAAACCACCTGTTCAAGACCTGCTCCCTTCGGGTTGAAAAAGACCCGGATCAGAGTTATGATTTCACCGCGGAGTCAGCTGCCGGAGCAGCGGCTTTTTCCGCCGGGGCAGTTTCACCGGATCCGGCACTGCCGCCGGAAGTGCCGGCCTTGCGTTCCGCCAGCAGAGATTTGATTTTCGCCAGGATGCGTTCTTCCATCTCGTGATTTTCCTGAAGATACGCTTTCACCGCTTCCCTGCCCTGCGCCAGCTGCTCGTTTTCGAACGAGAACCAGGATCCGCGTTTTTCGATCAGGCCCAGATCCATGCCGACGTCGATGATCGAACCGATCCGGGAAATGCCTTCATTCCACATGATGTCGAATTCGGCGGTTTTGAACGGGGGCGCGAGCTTGTTCTTGACGACCTGAACTTTGGCGCGGGCGCCGACCGCCTCGCCGGCGGCATCCTTGATGGTCTGGATCTTCCGGATGTTCATCCGGATCGAGGAATAGAACTTCATGGCGTTGCCGCCCGTCGTGGTTTCCGGATTGCCGAACATCACGCCGATCTTTTCACGGATCTGGTTGGTGAAAATGCAGCAGGTCCGGCTGCGGCTGACCGCACCGGTGATCTTGCGCAGAGCCTGCGACATCATGCGGGCCTGCAGACCCATGAAGGAATCGCCGACCTGGCCTTCGATTTCCGCCTTAGGCACCAGAGCAGCCACCGAGTCGATCACGATGAT
>JAZUCR010000453.1:0-10132 GCA_045639225.1 Victivallales bacterium | reverse complement strand
AACCGCCGTATGCCGAACGGCACGTACGGTGGTGTGAGAGGACGGCCGCCCCAATAAGGCGCGGCCTCCTACTCGATTATAATCCGAAAAGAGATAAAAGTCAAGGAGATAAACGAAAAATCATCTCGAAAACATCTGATTTCCGCAATCCGGCAACGAAATTATGGGAAAATGCCTGAACGCAATACGAGGACACTTTCAACCCCTGCATCATCCAATTCCAAAGGCAGAATACTGATCCCCTTATTGAATTCCAAAGGCAGAATACTGATCCCCTGTCGAATTCCAAAGGCAGAATACTGATCTCCTGTCGAATTCCAAAGGCAGAATACTGATCCCCTGTCGAATTCCAAAGGCAGAATACTGATCCCTTGTAATTCACACAGGAGTTTATCGGCCCATGCACGCAAAAAACCGGCGATCCGAGCGGATGCCGGTTTTTTGCGGATTCTGACGCAGATCAGAATTTGAAATGCGCTTTCATCTTGGCGATCACGGCAGGAACCGTGAAACCGAATTTTTCGGCCAGCACTTTGTAGGGTGCGGAGGAACCGAAATGATCCATTCCGATCGTGAGACCTTCGTCGCCGGTGAATTTTTCCCAGCCGAACGTGACGCCGGCTTCGAGGGAAACGCGTTTCTTGCAGCTCGGGGGCAGCACGGAATCGCGATAGGCCTTATCCTGCTTGAGGAAGAGTTCCTGAGACGGCATGGAGACCACGCGGACCTTCTTGCCCGCTTTGCGCAGTTCGGCGGCGGTATCCAGCGCCAGATTCAGTTCGGAGCCCGTTCCGATCAGCAGATATTCGAAACCGGCATCGTCGGAAACCACATAGGCGCCCTTGGTCATATCGATCTTGGCAGCCATTTCCGGAGTGAACGGATTCAGGTTCTGACGGGTCAGGATCAGGGCGACCGGGGTACCGGCGGTGACCGCGTAATGCCAGGCATGGGCGCATTCCAGCGCTTCGGCCGGGCGGATCACGGTGACGCCCGGAATGGTGCGGAGCATCGCGAGCTGTTCGATCGGCTCATGGGTCGGGCCGTCTTCGCCCACGTAGAAGGAGTCATGCGTGAACACATAGACGACCGGGAGTTTCTGGAGCGCGGCCAGACGGATCGCCGGCTTCATGAAATCGGAGAACACGAAGAACGTGGAGGAATAGGCGATGGCGGCGCCGAAAAGCGCCATACCGTTGGCCATGAAGCCCATCGCGAGTTCGCGCACACCGAAGTGGAAGTTCTTGCCGGCACGGTTTTCCGGAGAGAACCATTCGGCTCCCTTGATGTCCGTCTTGGTGGACGGAGCCAGGTCGGCGGATCCGCCGTAGAGGGACGGGACCAGCGCGGAGACTTTCTGCAGGATGGCGCCGCTGGAAGCGCGGGTGGCGACCGGCTTGTCGACCGGGGCCGCCGCGATCAGCTGCTGGAGCAGATCTTTCGGCACTTCGCGGTTCATCATCTTGGAGAGGAGCGCGGCCTTGTCCGGATTGGCTTCGACCCATTTCTGGAATTTGGCATGCCAGGCAGCTTCTTCCTTTTCCAGTTCGACCAGGCGTTTGGCGATCATGTCGCGGACTTCGGCCGGGACATAGAAGCTGTCGGCCGGGAATCCGAGCGCCTGCTTGGCGGCGGCGAGTTCTTCTTCACCGAGGGGTTCGCCGTGGCTGCTGGCTTTGCCGGCTTTGGTCGGAGCGCCGAAACCGATCGTGGTGCATCCGACGATGATGGTCGGACGGCCGTCGGAAACTTTGGCGGCGGTCAGAGCTTTATCGACCTGCGCATAATCGTTGGCGTTGGCGCACTTGATCACGCGCCAGTTATAGGCTTCGAAACGTTTGGCAACATCTTCGGTGAACGCGCCGGAGGTGGAGCCTTCGATACTGATCTGGTTGGAATCGTAGAACACGACGATGTTGTCGAGTTTCTGGTGGCCGGCGAAAGAGGCGGCTTCGTGGGTGATGCCTTCCATCATGCAGCCATCGCCGGAGATGATGTAGATCTTGTTGTCGAGCAGGCCGGTGCCTTCGAGACCGCAGACCGCGGCGGTGTATTTGGAAGCAACAGCCATGCCGACGCCGGAGGCGAAACCGGTGCCCAGCGGGCCGGTGGTGACTTCAACGCCGGTGGTGTGACCGTATTCCGGATGGCCCGGGGTCAGGCTGCCCCACTGACGGAACTGTTTGAGTTCGTCCATGGACAGACCGTATTCGAACAGGTGCAGCAGGCTGTAGATCAGCATGGAACCGTGTCCGGCGGAGAGCACGAAACGGTCGCGGCCGAGCCATTTGGGGTTCTTCGGATTGTGTTTCATGTGTTTGAACCACAGGTCGAACGCATAGTCGGCGCAGCCCATAGGCATGCCGGGGTGACCGGATTTGGCTTTCTGGATCGCATCGGCGGAGAGCAGCCGGATCGTATCGGCCGCCAGTTTCATCATTTTGTCTTCAGACATACAACTTTTCCTTTTTTTTTGGTGAAAGAGTTGACAAAATTCATTTGGTACGATACATTATCAACCATGAAAATGCAAATCGAAAAGGAAAAAAAACAGCAACAATGTCAGAAAGATTCATTACATCGACCCTGAACCGGAAGGACGAGGAGACGGAAAAGACGCTGCGGCCGCAGAATTTTTCGGCTTTCCCCGGTCAGGGCAAGGTCAAGGAACGGCTGGAAGTCTACGTCAGCGCGGCGCGGAGCCGTAACGAGCCGCTGGGCCATCTGCTGCTGAGCGGCCCCCCGGGACTCGGCAAAACCACGCTGGCTTACATCATTGCCAATGAAAAAGGATGCGCCATCAAGACCTCCAGCGGGCCCGTGATCGAAAAACCGGGCGACCTTGCCGGGCTGCTCACCTCGCTCAACGAGGGCGATATCCTGTTCATCGACGAGATCCACCCGCTCAATACCGCGGTCGAAGAATATCTCTACAGCGCGATGGAAGATTTCTTCATCGACATCATGATCGACCAGGGCCCCGGCGCCCGTTCCGTCCGGCTGAACATTCCGCGTTTCACCCTGCTGGGCGCCACCACGCGGCAGGGCTTGCTTTCCGCGCCGCTGCGGACGCGTTTTTCCCTGTCGCTGCGTCTGGACTACTACGCGCCGGAGGATCTGCAGCAGATTGTGCAGCGGTCGGCGGACATCCTGAATGTGAAGATCGAACCGGAAGGCGCGTATGAGATCGCCCGGCGCAGCCGCGGCACGCCGCGAATCGCCAACAATCTGCTGCGCTGGACGCGCGACTATGCACAAGTCAAAGCCCAGGGCGTGGTGACACAGGAAACCGCATCGAAAGCATTGTCCATGCTGGATATCGACGACTGCGGACTGGATGAGATGGACAAGCGGATCCTGGAAACTATCATGGAACGTTTCCACGGTGGTCCGGTCGGTCTGAATTCGCTTTCCGTGGCCATCGGCGAAGAAGCCGATACCATCGAAGATGTCTATGAACCGTATCTGATCCAGGAAGGATATATGATGCGGACCGCACAGGGCCGGATCGCCACCGAAAAAGCGTGGTCGATGCTGGGCCTGACGCCGCGCGGCCGCCGCAAACACGGAGCTCCCCCGTCCGATACGCCGGATCTGCTTTAACTTTTTGTCAGCAACAGGGGGTAACAAAAATGAACTCAAAAGCCAAGGACAATGACACGCCGCAGCCGCTCGATCCGAACCGGCTGTTCCGAACCGTCAGCACGGATGTGAAAAAAACGGAGAACTGGTTTTGCCGGGAACATGACAAAATCCTGGATCTGGCTTTCGGCTGTTTTCTATCCATCATTGTGGGCATACTGGCAGCCTGGGTAATCCGGAATTTCTTCCGTTTTCTGATCGGAAAACATCCGGATGCCTGGAGATGGAAAGTTCTGTATGCGCTGACCACTCCGGTGATTTTGCTGGCGGTGCTGATCTCCTGTTTTCTTTTTTCCATTCCCGTCCTGAAAACCCTGCCGTCCTATCTGTATGATCTGGATCTGCGGCTGTTTTATGCCTCCGCAGTATTTGCATTCGCGTGGGGTATTTTCCGTCTGGTGTCCGTCCTGGACCAGAAGATCCGGCGTCTCGCGGAACGGAGCGACAATTCGCTGGACAAGCTGACGGTGAGCATGATCGGGAACACGCTGAAAATCGCCATCGCGGTCACCGCCGTGCTGTTCATCGGACAGAATATCTTCGACCTGAACATCACCGCCCTGCTGGCCAGCGCCGGGATCATCGGTCTGGCCATCGCGCTGGCCGCCAAGGACACGGTGTCGAATTTCTTCGGCACGATCGTCATCATTGCGGATTGTCCCTTCCGGATCGGCGACCGGATCGAAAGCGGCAAGATCAACGGCATTGTGACGCACATCGGCATGAGGAGCAGCAAGATACTGACTGCGGACGAATCGGTTTATACGGTTCCGAACAGTGTGCTGACCAACAATGCGCTCTGCAACATCAACCGCCGCGGCTGCATCAAACACAAAATGGAGCTCGGTCTGACTTATGATACTTCGCCGGAACAGATGGAAAAGGCACTCCGGATCCTGCATGAGATCCTGGATGATTTCCATGGCCCGGACAAACCGGAACATAAGCCTCATATCTTCTTTTCGGGATTCGGCGCGTATTCCCTGAACATCAGTGTCATCGTCTGGCTGAAAACCGTGTCTTTTGCCGAAGAGGAAAAACTGCTCAACGAACTGAACCTGACGATCCTGAAACGGTTCGATGAAGCCGGACTGGCATTCGCGTTCCCGACGCAGACTTTGCTTCTGTCCGGACCGTCTTCACCGGCCAAGTGAGCCGAACCGCCGGAGCTCCATGCCGGACTTTTTCCCCCGCGGACGGTAAATGATGACCACACCGGTATCGGGCAGTTTGCGGCAGACTTCCTCCGCGAATTTCTCCCCGTTGACGAAAATCGCGGTGGACAGCGCATCGGAATCGACACCTCGCGGCGTGACGACCGTCACGGAAAGCATGCCGGAAACCGGCTTGCCGGTGCGCGGGTCCATGATGTGGGAATACTGCTCTCCGCCGATGATCACATACCGCTCGTAACTGCCGCTGGTAGCGGCGCACTGATTGCGGATGTTCACGGCATCGACCGACTGATCCGCAGCTTCGGGATTCCGGATACCGATCCGGAACGGTTCGCGGTTTTCCGGTATGATGCACCCGATATTGCCGCCGAAATCCAATACCGCCCGTTTGATCCCGTGTTTTTGGATGACCGCTTTGGCTTTGTCGAGCGCAAACCCTTTGGCGATCCCGCCGAAATCGATCCCGATCCCGTCCTTCAGAAAACGGACCGAGCGTTTTTCCGGATCGAGCTTCACTTTGTCCCAGCCGACTTTTTTCATCGCTTCGGCGATCTCCGGTTCGGTCGGCAGAGTTTTCCGTTTCCTGCGGAAACCCCACAGCTGCATCAGCGGCTGTACGGTCGGATCATATCCCCCCGCGCTGAACCGGTAATAATGATCTGCGGCGCAGAGCATTTCCCACAGCAGCGGGGAACAGCTGAAATCCTGCTGTCCGGCGCTGCGGTTGAGACGGGAAAGTTCACTTCCCGGATCGAAGATATTGCAGACCTTTTCGATCTCCGCGATCGTTTTCTGCGCCTCGTTCAAGGCCGGTTCGGTCTGGTTTTCCCGATCGGAAAAGAGGGTGATCCGCCCCACGGTCCCCATCATGGGGAAAGTCCGCATCTGCGAATAGCGCTCATCGGGCCGGTCCAGCAGAAACGGCAGGACCGCACACACGAGGATCACGCCGCCGCCGATGAGATACCGGGCCTGGCAGCACTGCTTCAGAATGGTGCCGATGGATTTAAGCGCATTGCTCATGACTGATTCGGAGGATCGATTATTTCTCGTTTTTCGGGAACGGCAGGATCACCGGCGAAGTGGAACCGCACAAATCATTGAACCGGCTGTCTTCATCGTAAGCGGACAGGAAAAACTGATGAGCGCCCTCCGGGAGTTCGGCGGAAACGACATCTTTTTCGATTTTGGCGGCAACGCTTTTCCAGACCCGTTTATGATAAACTTTCTCGGTGGAATCGGTGTAGCAGAGGATCGCTTTTCTGATCCCTTTGCCCGGATCCAGGATTTTGGCTTTGACCTGATTGCCGTTCCAGTCGATATCGGAAAGTTTCGGCAGGCCGGGTCCGCCCTGCGTGAAATGCGCCGCCATGCGGAAGCAGGAGGGGAAGGAGAATCCGATATGGGAATGAGGCAGACGGATCACCAGCGATTTGTTTTCCACTTTCGGACATTCCTGAAAACCGGCGTCGAGGGTGGCCAGGGTGACATTCTGGTCGTTGGTGCCGGCGACCCAGTAGAGGGGAATCTTCGCGGCATGATGGAAACGGCCGTTGATGAACGCTTTGCCATGTTTGGGCGAACCTTTTTTGACGTCGCCGCAGTAGATTTCCACACCGCCCTTGAACCGGGTGTCCAGAGAGGCGACCATGGCGCCGTACCAGCTGCCCCAGGAAAGCCCCACGAAGGCGGTCTTTTCCGGATTGACGTTCTTCAGCGAACGCAGCAGAGAGTGTGCCAGAATCATATTGGCAACGTTGGACACATGGTCCTGACGTCTTCCGCCCGGCAGCGGAATGCGTTTGACATTGGTTTCCCTCGGATTGGCCGGCGGGACCGGACGCTGGTTATACCAGTCCATCGCGATGACAGCATATCCCTGTTTGACCCACAATTTGACATACTGCGGATACGCTGTTCCGCCGCCGCCGTGAATCAGCACGATGCCGGGGAACCCGCCCTCGGGGACCGGTCCTTCCGGAAAGCCGATGTAGGCGAAAAACTCCGCTTTCTCTTTGGCGGAAAGCGGTTTCGGATTCGGGCCGGAAAAAGATTTATCCCCGGCAGCGGGTCCGTAACCGGTGACCAGCACGGCCCGCAAACCGGCGGCCTTGCTGTCTTCGAACGGAGCATCCCGGAAAGCCGGAGCCGTTTGCAGCTTGGCAAAATCCCAGTATTTTTCCGGTGCTTCCCGGAAAGAATCTTTTGCATTCAGGGCGGCAGCGCCCAAAGTCAGGCCTGCGGCCAACAGACAATTCACAGTTCTCATTTTTCCTCGTTTCTATAATTTTGATGGGGTTGAATTAAGCTCTCGGATGGAATTTTTTATGGACTTCCAGCAGACGGCGCTGGTCCACATGGGTATAGATCTGGGTGGTGCTGATGTCGGCGTGGCCGAGCATCTCCTGGATGACGCGCAGATCCGCCCCGTTTTCCAGCATGTGGCTGGCAAAGGAATGACGCAGCGTGTGCGGATGGATGTTCTTGCGGATATTCGCCCGTTCCGCGGCCAGCTTGACCACTTCCCAGATCCGGATCCGGTCGAGTTTCCGGCCGTGATTGGAAAGGAACAGCGCAGTCTCCGAATTGTCCTTCACCAGCAGCGGACGCGCATTTTCCAAATAGCGTTTGATCAGTTCGCGTGCCGTCCGGCCGATCGGCACGATCCGTTCTTTCGAACCTTTGCCGAACGCGCGCACCACATTTTCGTCAAAATTGATATCGCCGATTTTCAGATCGGCAGTCTCCGAAACCCGCAGGCCGCAGGCATACATCAGTTCCAGAATGCAGCGGTTGCGGAATTCCAGCGGGTCCTTCGCACTGGAGGAAAACGCATTCAGCAGCGCTTCGACTTCCTGCGCGGACATGAATTCCGGCAGGATCCGCCACAGTTTCGGAGAGTCCATCACATTGGTGATATCCTGCGCAATGATCCGTTCCTGGGCCAGGTAGCGGAAAAAGACTTTGATCGCCACCAGCCTCCGGGCCAGCGTGGTCGGTTCCATGCCCTGGTCCTTGCAGTGCCCCAGATAATCCAGAATATGGTCGCGGTTCACGCCGACAAAACCCGTGACCGAATTTTGTTTCAGGAATGAGATGAAATCCAGCAGATCGGACTGATAAGCTCCAGTGGAATTGACGGCCAGACCGCGCTCGAGTGCAGCGTAACCGAGGAAATGTTTCAGAATCCGTTCCATAAATCTTCCAGTACAGAAAAATGGCGGGAAAGACGGGACTTGAACCCGCAACATCCACCGTGACAGGGTGGCACTCTAACCAATTGAGCTACTTCCCCGCTTCACTTCTTGTAAGCGATACGGTAAATATACAGCAGGAAAAGTTTTTTTCAAGTCTGAAATGAAAAAAAAACGTTTTTTTTCCGATTTCACGCAGTCCCTCCGCACGGCGGCCGGTCATGATCCGGATTTCAGCCGGGGTACGGTCTGACCGGTCCGGATGTAGAGTTCCGTAAACGCGCTTTCCACTTTTTCACCCCGTTCTGCCGACTGAAACATCCGCCAGAAAGTCCGCGCGATATCCGCGGGATTATTGGTGATCGCGGTCACTTCCGGGAATAAACCGCGCTCGACCTCATCCTGGCTGAACAGCGCCAGGTCTTTCCCGATCCGGATCCGGTTTTTTTTGAACCAGGCATACAGCCGGATCACGGCGCTGCCCGGCACGATCAGAACTTCCGGACGCGGGTCGGATTTCATGATCTGCTCCATTCCCGTTTCGAGATTCCCGTAATTTTCCCCGCAATGGAACACCCAGCGGGGATCCACATGCAGATCGTTTTCCGCCATCATCCGGTAATAATCCAGCAGCCGGATCACCTGCACCGGATACAGCGAAAAATCATTGCCGCAGAAATGCAGATAGCCGATCCGCCGGTAGCCCAGTTTCAGGAGATATTCGATTTGCATTACGGTCATTTCGGGCGAATCGCGCAGTTCGGCCGTCACCTGTCCGGTATGCCGCGGCAGCAGTTCCAGACAGCTTTTCAGGTGGGTATGCAGATACCCGGCGAAATCGGCGCTTTGCGCTCCGAACAGGATGCACCGGGAAATACCCTGGCTGAACAGTTCCTCCGCGATCTCCTCTTTCGACCGCGGTCCGACACATTCGACCGTGATTTTTCTTCCGTCCGCGGCCGCCAGTTCGGAAAGCGTATCGAACAGAGTCCGGACGAATCCGGAATTTTCCAGGCTGGAAACCGACCAGTGCAGCAGCCGGATCTCATTGGAATTTTCAGTCGGTTGGATCCGGAAAGTGCCGCGTTCGGGATCGATCCGGATCAGGCCGTCCTCTTCCAGCAGATGCAGCGCGTGCATCACGATCGACTGTCCGGCTCCGGTCTGTTTCCGGATCGTCCGGATCCCCGGCAGTTTCCCGCCGTACGGCAGCGGCAGCAGCGCATTCAGCAGATATTCCGTGACGCGCTTGATTTTCAGACTGCGTATGCCTTCCTTATGGACCATGATACGGGTTACCCTGGGTTAACTGCAATAATATACTATGATTCTCCGGCATGTCAAGGTGTACCGTTTTTCGTACCGGAATTCATGATCTCAAAGATTTATGACGAAAAAAAATATCCGATCCCCTTGCAACTTTTCAGAATTGCGGTTATAATTATAGACAAAACGAATGAAGTTTATGAAAGGAGACCTGACATGCGCGGCTGCAAAAATCTTTTTTACATCACATCACTCATCCATCATGTCTCATGCCGGAGACAGAAAACGTTCTGCCGTTTTACTCTGATAGAGCTCCTGGTGGTGATAGCGATCATCGCAATCCTGGCGGGCATGCTGCTGCCGGCTCTGAACAAGGCGCGTGAAATGGCCAAACAGACCCAGTGCATTTCCAATCTGAAACAGGCCGGGCTGGGATTCCTTTCCTATGCACAGGACAACCGGGAAGTCCTGATCGCGTGCGGTGCGAGCGGATCATGGAGCTGGTCTCTGGTTTATCAGCTGGAAAGTTATGTCGGATACAAGTTTCCGTGCCGTTCACCCCAGGTGATGGTCTGTCCGAATATCAAGCCGCAGGAGGGTGACGGCGGCACCAAGAAACGGTATTTCAACATGAAACCGCTTTCCGCCAAAGAAACCCACAGCCTCTGGTTCGGATTCGCCTGGGCATACCGCGCGAACATCGACAACGGTTACCGGGCTACCACCACTTGGGGCAGAACGAGAAAACTGCCTCAGATAAAATATCCTTCCCGCTATTGCACCATCGGAGAACGCGGGGTATCCTGTCAGACGGTTTTTCAATGGGTCAATGACAGCAGCAAGTACTATCTGGGG
>JAZUCR010000452.1:0-10470 GCA_045639225.1 Victivallales bacterium | reverse complement strand
AGCACCGCAAGGAAGTGAACTATGATTTCCGCAGCTCCGTCCGATATGAAAATGGAATCCTGAAAATTGATGTTGAGTTGCCTCTGACGATGCTGAAATTCAATCCGAAAAAGTGTCCGTTGCTGGCATTCCAGGCTGGATTCAACCGGGTTTCTCCTGAGGGATATTATTCATGGAAACCGTTCGGGGAGAGAAATCAGATACCGCGGTCGTATGGCCTGCTGTATTTCAACGCCGTCCCATTCGGTTCGGGTGAGCTCAGATTCATCGCCGCCACGCTGGCGGAATCCAGCCGACGGCTTCTGATAACGGCGGAAGGGGCGAACTTCCCCGAGCAGACATACGATGCTGAAATGATCGTCACCGCACCGGATTTCTCGGTGGGGCGTTATCCAATAAAGCAGGTTTCCCTGAACGGAAAAGTGAATTTTGAAATTCCCTTTGTCAAAGACTACAAGGGGGGTTACTCCATGATCCTCTCCGTGAAAAACAGACAGAATGCAGTCCGGCCTTTTGTTGTCAATTTCACGAATGTGAAACCGGTAAGTTATCCTTACGGACAGAAGAAAATCTATCCGTATCCGAAACAGCTGAAATGGCTGTCCGGATATTTCAAGGCCGCTGAATATTCCGCGCTGGATCTGGCTCCAGGCGCCACGGCGCGGACCAAGCGGACTGCCGAACTGCTGCTGGAAAAACTGCGCGGTTTCGGCCTGGATTACCGGATCACCGAAAACACCGGCAAGGGAATCGTGATGCGGATTCAGCCGAAAGGCTTGAAGCCGGAAGGCTACCGGCTGAAAGTGACGCCGGAGAAAATCGAGCTTACCGGAGCGGACGAACCCGGTCTGTATTATGCCACGGTCACCCTGCACCAGCTCATGAATATGGAAATGAAGCCCAGTAATGCTGTGCCGATTCCGTGTGTGGAGATCGTCGACGCTCCGGATTTGAAATACCGGGTGGCGCCGCTCTGGTTTCCGGATCAGATCGGGATGCCGATCAGGGAACGCGCCTCCATGGATTTCTTCCTCGATTTCATAGACCGTTTCGCGGCCGGCAGCAAGATGAATATTTTGAAAGTGCGCGGGCTCGAAACCCTGATCCGGTATGACAGGGAAGACTTGCCGAACCTGGCGAAACTCAATTACAATCCGAAAGCCCGCTTCCTTACTTGGGAGGATCTGGAGCGGCTGGCGAAATTCTGCCGCGACCGGTTCATTGATCTGTCGATCAGTTTGCCTGCCGGCGGTCATGACTATTGGATCAGCCTGACAACCGGATACCATGAAAAAGGGTGGGATACCGGCGATGTTTCCCATCCGGACTATGAAAAGATTTATTTCACCATTGCCGACAAGATGATCAAGCACACCGGATGCCGCTATTTTTCGCCGTCGTCCGACGAATGGTGGCATAAACGCAATCCTGTTGAAAAACAGGAAGATACGATTCGGGGAAAGACAAGGGCACAAGTCTTTCTGGATTTCCATCTGAAACTCCATACCTTTCTGAAAAAACGCGGAGTGCGGATGGTTATGTATGAGGACATGATCAACCCCGCCCACAATGGGCCGAGGTTCGATACCTGGAAAATCATTGATTCCCTGCCGATGGATATCATCATCGCCATCTGGGCAGACATTGGAAATGCGTTGAAATACTTCGGGGAAAAGGGGTTCGAGTGCTGGGGCGGCACCACCGGCTGGTTTACCTTCAACCAGCCCGAACGAAAATATATGACTGGATTCGGTGCATCTCTGTATCAATTTGGCAGAGAATGGCGGTTCCGGCTTGTAGAGTCATTCTCTTTCCATTCCATCTGGTTCCTCGGCTCGAATTACGCATGGAACTTCAACAACCGGTCGCTGAACTGGAATTATGCCGACTGGATGAATTCCGGCGAACTTGCGGCGGCGGAAGCAGTTTTCGCCGCCGCGCCCAACCCACATGGCGGAGAAAAATTCGAGCCGCTGGATCTGACCAGCCTTTTCAATGCACCCGCGCCCGCATTCGCGGACGGTTCGAAGACCGTCTGCAATATCCCGATGCGGCTGGAAAAAACTTCCGGGAAGAACTGCGTCGAAACGGGAAAAGGTGCACCGCAGACCATTCCAATCCATAAAAAATGTTCGTCCCTGGTCTTCCTGCATACCGCCGTTCCGGGCAAACTCTACCGGTCAGGAAAAGGCTTCCAAAACCGCATGTGGCAGCGGGGGTATCCAGTGGCAGAATATACCGTGATTTACAACGATGGAACAAAAGGCGTGTACCCGGTTCGTTTGAATCAGGAGATTTATTTCGAAGACTGGCAGCCGCAGGCGGGGAGCACCGTCTTCTGCCGGGGCATGAAGGTCGGGTATGACGCCGACCGTCTGCCGCATTTCGCATATCAGTGGGAATGGGTCAATCCTCATCCGGAAAAGGAGATCGCGGAAATCCGCGTATCAATTCCGAATAAATGGGATTCCACTCACCGACTGCTGGCGTTGTCCATTCGAGATGTTCGATAAATGATAAACAAAATAAGCAATTCATATAACGTATAACGCACATCGTGCAGAAAGGGAAGACGACATGAAACGTTTTTCATCATTCACCACCGATCAATCATCATCGGACCATAGGCGGAGATTTACATTAATAGAACTCTTGGTAGTAATTTCGATCATAGCCATTCTGGTGGCTATGTTGCTTCCGGCATTGAACGGAGCTCGAGAGAAAGCCCGTGATTCTTCATGCAAGTCAAAACTGAAGCAAATCGGGTATGCCATGATCAGTTACACCGATGACAATAAAGATTTTTTTCCTTACTCTGCAAGCTCGAGAGTTCAAGGAAAATGCTGGGACATGCAGATTTCTTCCTATCTGAAATTCATGCGCGGCGGGATATTTCTCTGTCCTTCGCAACCAATTAATTCAGGTCTGATCCCACAGACATCCAGAAGTTATGCCATGAACGAATATTTCCAATTTCCGGACTCAGCAGACCCGATTATCACCAGCACAAACCGGCCCTACCGGCAGAATTCGCGGACGCTCGTCCTGACTGAAGCCGGCCTCGACGACTCCCGAGGCTCCTCTTTATACCTTGGCGGAAGTTATTACAATTACGAATACGTAGGGATATCATCCACCCATAAAAATATTGTAAAGTTTCGCCATAACAAAAATCAGAATTATCTCATGAAGAGCGGAGCTGTAGAATCACAGCGCAGAGGGAGTAACGGTGGCGGCAAGAATGCACTCTGGTTCTACTATAAACAACCCAATACCCGCGGCTTCAGCTACTGGCAGAACGGAGCCCAAAAATAAAAAAACAACAGCACTATGATAAAATCAACTTTTCAACACGAAGAGCCAAAACTTATGGCACCCCGCTCGAAAAGGAAATTCATGATTCCTTCAATACTTTCTCTGCAATCGGCCGAATCTGCCGATGCTCAGCTGGACGTAATCGTTCCCGTTTCGATAGAACTGGACTGGCCGACGGAAGCGGATGTCATCCGGGATATTCTTGAACTCAACCGGAAATACGGTTTCCGCCGGTTTGCACTTAGTTGTCCCGGCGCGGGTTGGCGGAGCATCGGTTTTCCCCCGATGGAACATTTCCGTAAACTAGCCCGTTTTTTCCGCCGCGTCCGGCTGGAAACGGAACCTTGCGGCATCGAATGCGGCTGGTGGATTACGCTGACGCTGAAATCCGGACCAGATTCGAGGTGGAACCGTATGGTGCGGATGGACGGTACGGAAACGCCGATGGCCTCCTGTCCGCTGAATCCGGTTTTTCGCGAGACCTTTGCTCGCAGCATTGCCGAGTTCGTGAAGATCGCCCGGCCGGCGTTCACCCTCACGGAGGATGATTTTTCCATCAATGCGGCCGCCACATATGAAGGCTGTTTCTGTTCTTATCATCTGGCGGAATTTACCCGTCGTCAAGGCCGGCCCTATACCAGGGAAGAACTGAAAGCGGTTTTCGAGAAGAAGACTCCGGACGCCCTGCAGCTGATACGGGAATGGCGGATTCTGATGCGGGATTCCCTGGCCGATTTCGCTGGAGTGATGCGCGGGGCAGTAGACAAGGTCGCGCCGGAAACGCCAATGGGGACTGCCCAGGCCGGAAACTGGGATCATGACGGCGATGCCACCGAGACCGTGACGCGAGCCATGGCTGGTAAAAATCATATTCCTTTCTGCCGTTTTTACGGCTCCATTTACGGCGGCGAAATTATTCACGGCATCCCCGTTCTAACTTTTCATGCGCTGTATTCCAGACAACATACCAGGAGAGATCTCCGTTATTATCATGAGTGCGATACTTTCCCGCATACCCGTTTCTTCACCTCCGCCGCAAGCCTGCGCGTCATCACAACTGCCGCCTGTTCCTTCGGTTGCGACGGCCTGCTGTTTTACACGCAGCAGATTTTGGACGATCCCAATGAGGAAGATGCCTACAGTCGGATGTTTGCCGAGGAATGTCGCCGTTTTGAAACGATCAGCGCCGCAGCTCGTCAATGTCTGGTGAAAGGTGTCAGGGTCCACCTCGACCCGTTCTGGGCTTCTATAAGACCGGAAATGAATTCCGGCTGGATCGAAAGTCTGGGAGCATTCGGCATTCCCGTATCCTCGCTTCCCGCCGGCGTGACTTTCCTTTCCGGGACACAGCCGGAAAGTTTTTCCGATACGGAACTGAAGGAACTGCTGTCCTCGTCCCTGATTCTGGACGGCGATGCTGCGCTGTGTCTGCAGGAGCGCGGTCATGGGGACTGTCTCGGAGTGAAAGTCGAAGAAAACCCGATTACGGGTATGGAACAATTCGACCTCGGTGGACGTGAAGTGATCGAACCTGCTTTCATTCCGGAATGCCGTGGACGTCACATGCACCGGGCAGATTTCTTTGCACCGCGCGGCAGAGGTTCCATGCATGAACTGATTCCGCAGGATTCCGATTGCGAGATTATTTCACGGACGGTGACTTTTCAGCAGAAACCGGTTGGTGTCGCCATGACGAGATTCCGGAACCGGCTCGGCGGCAAGATCGTTGTCATGGGAATGGGAGTTTGCGGCAACTATTCCTCGTCTCTGCTCAACTACCGCCGCCAATGGCTGATCCAGGAACAGGTGATCCGGTGCAGCGATGAGTTCGTGATGGTGCGAGGGAATGCACGGGTTTACATCATAATGAACGAGGCTGCCAATCCGGCGGGAGCTGGTTTTGCCGGCATGCTGACGCTGACCAATATCAGTCCGGACGACCTTGATTCGGTGACTTTACATCTTCCGCCCGAGTGGAGAAAATTCGGCATCTGGCAGAGACTGGATCCTGATGGCAGATGGGGTGATTTTCCGTATTCCCGCAGGGACGATACGATCCTGCTCGAAATACCGCTGCGTTATGCCCGACCGGAAGTTCTGTTGGTCAAGCAGTAATTCTGATTCTGGTTTTCTTGGCCATGGGCGGAAAAACGGATGTCTCTGTTTGGAGAAGCATTTTACAACGGAAAACCCGTTTCCGACGTAATTATCAGGGACATGATTTTATGCTTCATGACGGATCGGTCTGTTATTACGTTGCGTTCGATATTCCGATGGGAGGCGACTCCATCTATCATGGCTTGAAAGTGGAATTCCTGCCTGCCGATTTCATGGAAAAATACGATGCGGACATTACTCTGCCCGCCGAACAGGCACTGTTGGTCCGCTCCCGCGGCAACAAGATCGGTCTGCATTGCAATAAACTGAATTATCAGACTTACCTGCCCCGACTGGAATTCGAGGACGGCAAAATGACATCGTTCGCCCTGATGCCGGTCTACCTGAATTTTGACCGCAAGGATGATATGAACGGTCTGCCGACTCCGGTTGAAGGCAAGGAAGCCGAAGAGATCCGCGACATCCTGAACGAATTGAGCGCCCCGTTCGGCGTTCAGCTCAAGCTGGAAAACGGACTCCTGGTCCTGAAATGAGTTCAGCCCGCGTGCGGCTGTTCCGCTCCGTTGGCACGGGAGGGCAGCTGCACCAGAACTACCGCGGCAAAAATGATCGCGCAACCAATCAGATTCATCAGCGAATAGTGTTCGTTCAGCAGCCACCAGCCCCAGATCACCGCAAAAACCGAGGCGGTACTCAGAATGATCGAGACCGTGGCCGGATGCAGATATTTCTGCGCCACGACCTGGAGCGTGCACGCAAAACCGATCGCGACCACGCCGCAGTAAAGCAATGGCTGGATCCCCGCCATGACGTTGTTCCATGAACATTTTTCGCCCGAGATCAGCGTGGCGATCCCCGAGATCACCGCGACCGTGATGAACTGGACTGCCGCCAGCTGCAAGGTGTCCGCTTCCGGTGCGAATTTCGCGATCGCAATGAACTGGAAGGCAAAGAACAGCGCGCAGATCACCATCAGACCGTCGCCGAGATTCCCGAAATTATTCAGCGTGCCGTCGCTGCACAGCAAGTAGGCTCCTGCTACCGAAAGCACCGATGCGGTCCAGATCTTCCAGTCGGATTTCCGTTTGAAGAATACCCAGATCACAGGGATCATGATCACATACAATGCGGTCAGAAAACCGGCTTTGCCCGCCGAGGTGTAGAGCAGACCGAATTGCTGGATGATCTCCCCGCCCGCCAGACAGAAGCCGCAGGCGATCCCACCGTAAATCAGTTTTTTGTCCGGCTTTTTGCCCCTGAAAAACAGCGCCGGAAGAACCATGACGCTGCCGATCACATACCGTAAAAAAACAAAAGACAGCGCGGGCATGCTTTTCATCGCTTCCGATTGCGCCGAATAGGAAAGTCCCCAGATTGCCGCCGTCAGAAACAGCGACGCGGTCGCCAGTAATTTGATTTTATTCATCCTGTTCCCTCTTCCGTTTTTGAAAGCGGGTAATATACACTGACCGGACAACTTTTTCAACAGTATGAATTTTGAAAAAGGATTTCGAGGATCATGCCAGGCGGTTCTGTCCCCCGCATGGTGAGGCAATACATCTCTTGCACAATGAATAGTTTTACTGTCAGATCACTGCAAAAACAACTTCGGATCGACCGAATCATGATGCCGATAATTTCAGCTCCAATTATCGGCATTATGGAAATATAACCGAAAAAAGATGAATTGCAAGGAGAAAAATGAAAAATAGACATAAAAAACCGTAAAATCACAGCATCGGATTTCATGGAAACAATTACATGGATGCATTTACATGGAAATATTTACAGGGATGCATTTGCATGGAAACATTTACCGGGATGCATTTGCAGAGATGCATTTACAGGGAAACAATTACCGGGATGCATGAACCTCATGCGGAAGTTTATCGACCCAAATGGGGAACAGAACCTTGCAAAAAGGATTTCGAGGTTCATTCCAGAAAGTTCCGGCACCAGCCGAACAGGAGAGAGAACGCTTTCTCCGTGTCGAAATCCGCCTTGGACCTCAGAATCATCGCCGTCTGCATGACCTCGCGGTCCAGTCCGTGCAGATGTTCCAGCAGTTCGGCTTTGGTCATGAACCATTCGCCGGTCTGGAGATAAACGGAATTCTGCAGAATATAGAAGACAGATTTGTAAAGCCCTCGCAGCGATTCCGCGCGTTGTTCCGGATTCCCGTGGATCCGGCCGTGACAGAGCAGATGATAGAGATTGCCGATGGAAATGCGGACGAAATCTTCCACATCTTTACGCTCGAATTCCGGGAGCAGGGGACGGAGTTCGCCGTAATAATCTTTGGTTTCATGCATCAGCAGACAGATCTCATGACGCGGCCAGTTCTTCAATTCCGCGCGCCCGGAGATAAACCCGCAGGACTGCTCCAAAGCGGGCAGGGCGGCAATGATCTTGCGGTAACTGTCCAGGTCTGCTTCGGTGAGCCTGTCGAGCGTGACCATGATGTCGATATCGCTGTTTTCATCGGCCTCGCCGCGCCGGAAACTGCCCTGCAGTCCCACATAGATCAGCCGGTCGGCGAATTGGTTTTTCAGTTGTTCGATCAATTCACTCAGATATTTTTCGATGTCGATCATCGGCGGTCATCCTTTTTTCATGCTGACGCAATGCAGATAAACGCCGGCGGGATCGGCTTTTTCCGCGGCAGTCTGCAGATGCAGATAACTCAAAGCCAGCTCCTTGCCGAACGGCGGCGGCAGGGGCCGGGAATAACCGAGGGTGATTTCGCCTCGCTCTGTGCTCAGTTTCAGCTGACGGGTGTCGAGATCGAATTCCAGATGCAGCGTGAACCGTTTGCCGGGTTCGGTCAGCCGAACTCCGTCGATACATCCATTGCCGTCCAGAACTGCTGAGAAAGATGCGTATTCCCGGACATATTCATCGCACGGATTGATCCAGCGGTCGGCGAGGGAAATACGGATC
This sequence comes from Victivallales bacterium, assembly GCA_045639225.1. Taxonomy (GTDB): domain Bacteria; phylum Verrucomicrobiota; class Lentisphaeria; order Victivallales; family UBA1829; genus SIG94. The sequence goes on along the minus strand of JAZUCR010000452.1, from coordinate 2,097 downwards.
CCCGCACTGCCGGGAACGATGGTGAAATCGGCATCGAGCGAGCCTCTGCGGCAGCCGGGGAAGTTCCAGACGGCGCCTTCCCGGTCGGAGAACAGCCGGTCGTCGGGATGGCGTCCGATCAGCAATGCTTCGCGCCAGCTGCCGTCCGGCGAAGGCATCAGCTGGGCACCCGCGCGGCGGTTCCAGGCACAATGTCCCGCGCCCCTGCAGCCGCCGGAGTGGCTCCGGTAATAAAGATGCGTGCTCCAGTTTTCCAAACCGTGCGAAAAATCTTCACTGCGTCCGGCCGCATAGAGAAAATCCAAATCGAAAAGGATCAGCCGCGAACATTTGAGATGCTGTCCGCAATGCAGCAGGATCTTATGGTCCGGCAGCTCGATGACCTGATTCTGGTGGACGCTTTTGTCATTGAGATACCAGGAACCGTCATTGGTGCGGAAATCGCTGTTATTGCGGACAGGATTCAGCGCCAGTTCCCGGAAGCCGGTCCAGGTTTTCCCCTCGTCTTCCGATACTGCCCCGTGAAGAACATCGCGGTTGGTGAAAACATCTTCCCAATATCCCTGAATGACTGATTCACTGAGTTCCGGCTGGGTGGTGTGATCCAATTCAGGCAGGGAACAGGTGTTGTTCCAGACCGCCAGCAGCCGCCCGTCCGAAAGTGTGTAAAGTCCCGGCATGGTGGCCACGGCGTAAAAGGGCGACGGCTCCATCTCGGACCAGGTGATCCCGCCATCGTCGGAAAAACATTGGTAATGCACGTCTTTCGAGGTGCGCAGCAGCATCAGCAGACGTCCGGACGGAGTTTCGGCGACCACCGGTTCCACGCCGGGATCGAGCCAGCGCACTCCCTTATGCGGATAACACAATTCGAAAACCGGCGGTGCGGGCAAAATCGTTTCGCTCCAGTTTTTCCCGTCCGCATCCCCGAGCAGGATCACCGGGTGGATCCGATTGTCCTCCGCCATCCGCATCTGTCCGGCATTGATCCACCGTTTCCATTTTTTCAGGGGCAGGGGAAGCCGCTGGAGATGGATCACATGGTCGCTGATCTTCGTGGTCTCCCACGGTCCGTCCGGTCCTCCTTTGGAACGGTAGAGCCAGGTGCCGGAAAGTCCTTTTTTCAGCTGTGCTGCGCCCGGAACATGGCTTTCGCGGCAATGACCGGAACTGCCGGCTTCATCCAGAAACGAGAGCATGGTAAAATAGTCGTTGCTCCAGGGCGAAGCGACGCGGGCGCCCGGATCGTCCGGCCCGACTTCTTCCAGCGTATAGCTCAGGCCGTTGTCCAGGGAACGCAGCATCACAAACACTGCGGATTTGCGGCCGTCTTCATGTTCATGCGGACGGCAGCCGTAAACCCGGATCTCCCCTTCGCGGGTGATCATCATCGCACGGTCGGCAAAACGCGGCGCGATTGCTGCCGTTTCGGGCTCGAATATCTCCTGGTAGAGATGCGGATTTTTCATGGCAGGCCTTTCTGTATTTTTCCAATACTGACAATCCGCAATATAGTCCGTATCGGACGAAAGTCAAGCGCAACGGGCGACTGGGATGGTTTATTTCCCGGCGTCTTTCAGCGAACGGATGGCGATGATGCCGGGATAGGCAGTACCGGATTTTTCGATCCGCAAGGTTTCCTTTTCCGCCGCCGAGTCGAGCCGGAGCAAACCATTATCAGGAATCAGATTCTTTCCGGTCCTGCCGTTCCGGGTGATCCTGCACTCGGACGCGCTGCCCGGCAGAAACCTGATCGGCGATGATCTTTCTGCCGATGAGCGTTTCCACCGTATGCTGCACGAAGCGACGCAGGGGTCGGGCGCCATAAATGGGATCATACGCACGGTCAATGATAAAGCCCTTGGCCGCATCCGTCAGCGCTACCGTCAGCTGCTTATCCGCAAGTCGGCGATTCAGATCCGCCACCAGCAGGTCGATGATATGGGTAATATTATCCTTGGTCAAAGGCTTGTAGAATACGATCTCGTCCAGTCGGTTGAGGAACTCCGGCCGGAAGGAGCGCTTGAGCAGCTCGCCCACCTGTTCTCTGACCTGCGGACTGATCTCCCCATCCTGTCCGATGCCGTCCAACAGGAA
>JAZUCR010000451.1:0-3071 GCA_045639225.1 Victivallales bacterium | reverse complement strand
GATATTGCCGGCTTCGTTCAAAGCGGCAGCCCGCCGATCCCGCGGAGCATCCAGGGCCGGGGGGGAGGCGCGGGCCACTTTTTCCACATAGTCGGCACGGCGCAGACGTCCTTCGATCTTGAGACTGCAGATACCCAGTTTCCGGAATTCATCCAGCAGATCCAATGCGCACAGGTCGCCGGGCGAGAACAGAAAGCCGCCCGCACCATTGCCTTTTTCCGCAGGGAAATAGGTGCGGCGGCAGGGCTGCTTGCATTTGCCGCGGTTGCCGCTCCAGCCGCCGAGCCAGGAAGAAAACAGACACGAGCCGGAAACGCAGCAGCACAAGGCGCCGTGCACGAAAAGTTCCATTTCCAGCGACGGCTTGCCGTCCGGCACCATCCGGCGCAGTTCTTCCAGCGTGACCTGACGTTCCAGGATCACGCGCTCGAAGCCGAATTTCTTCGCCATGGTCAGGCCCGCGGAATTATGGATGCCCAGCTGAGTCGAGGCATGCAGGGTCAGTTCAGGGAAATAATCGCGCATCATCGCGGCGGCGCCGAGGTCCTGCACGATCACGGCATCAGGCCGACATTCGGCGAGAAACGCCATCTCCCGCGCTGCATCGGCAAGTTCGTTTTCCTTCAGCAGGGTGTTGAACGTGACATAGAGTTTCCGGCGGTTCCGATGAGCCCAGGCGATCACTTTCGCCAGTTCTTCGTGGGTGAAATTCTCGGAACGTTCCCGGGCATTGAATTTGCGCAGACCGCAGTAAACCGCATCGGCTCCGGCATCGAAAGCGGCAAGCGCCACGGAGGGGTTGCCGGCCGGCGCCAGCAGTTCTATGTCCGGAGCTTCATCCATGAGAGCTTTCCCCCAGGAATTCCGCCAGCTGCCGGAACTGTTCGGGCGTGACTTTCTCCGCCCGGATATCGCGGTCGATCCCGACCCGGTCCATCGCCGCAGCCAGTTTTTCCCCGTCGAATCCGGCAGCCGCCTGCTTGAACATCTTTTTGCGCCGGTGGGCAAAGGAAAGCTTGACCAGAGTCGTCAGCCGCTTGAAAATTTCGGGCTCCGGCCGGTCTTCGCGGAGCGTCAGACGCAGGATCACCGAATCCACATCGGGACGCGGGAAAAACAGGTCCGGCGGTGCGATCCGCACACATTTGACCTGATACATGTTCTGGACCCGGACCGACAGCGCGCCGTATTCCTCTTCCCCGGCCGAGGCGGCCAGACGCATGCCGACTTCCTTCTGCAGCATCACCAGCATTTCGGTCGGCGGAGTTTTCAGCGAGAGCATGTTCGCCACGATCACCGTGCCCGCGGAATACGGGAGATTGGAGATCAGCCGGAAAGGCGTGTCTTCGCCGTAAATGGCAGGGATGTTGACTTTGCAGGCATCCCCTTCGATCAGGTTCAGCGCGGTGGTTTTATAACGTTCGCGGAGCCAGGCCGCCAGTTTGCGGTCGAATTCGATCGCCGCGACCTGCGCGCCGGTTTCGAGCAGCAGACCGGTCAAAGCGCCGAAGCCCGGACCGATCTCGAGGATCCGGTCGTCGGGACGGATCTTCGCATCCCGGACGATGCTTTCCACAAAATTCTGATCGACCAGGAAATTCTGGCCGAGTTTTTTGCTGGGAGCCACCCCGAGACTTTCCATCAGGGCAGTCAGCTGCTTCTTGTTCATGCGAACCTCAATGATGGTGATGTCCGCCGCAGCCGCACCCGCAGCCGCAGCTGTGGGAGGCATGGGGACAATCCGCCGCCTGGGCGCAACCGTTGCCGGCAGGGACCTTCGCAGCAAAGGTCGAAAGCTTCCGTTTCAGCTTGTCCGAATGGCATTTCGGGCAGCCGTCCTCCGGAACCGAACCGGAATTCCGCACCAGAGCTTCGAATTCATGTTTGCATTTTTCGCAGATATATTCGTAAATAGGCATTGGAGCGCCTCCTTTCATCGGGAACTGTAAGCCCGCTGGATCAGCCAGTAGATCACCAGTGCCAGCAGGACCATGAGACCGAAAAACAGCGGATAGGCCAGATACGACGGCGCTTTCCCGGCAAACAGCGCGGTGAATTCGGACATGCCGCCCACCCCCGTGAAGAAGGTCGGGACCGAGATCGCAATGACGATAGCGTTCATGTTCTTCATCATCACATTGAGGTCGTTGTTGATGATCGAGGCCCGCGCATCCAGCAGGCCGCCCAGCACTTCGTAGTAGATCCGCGACTGGTCGAGGAACTGCTGGTTTTCGATTGCCAGATCGTCCAGAAGTTCGAGATTTTCAGGTGTAAAACCGATCATCCGGGCGCCGGTTCCGCCTTCCGCGCTCTTCATCCGTTCGATCAGACGGCGGTTGCCGTTCAGAGCATTCTGGTAATACACCAGGCCTTTCGCCAAGGTGAACATGCTCAGCAGGTTCTTGTTCTCCATCGAGCCGTTGGACGCATGCTCCAGTTCATCACTGACGGTATTGATCGTGCGCAGGTGCTGCTCGAAATGCCGGATGATCTGATAAAGCAGCCGCAGCAGGACATCCTGCGGCGTCCGGCATTGGAATCCCGGGATCTTCCCCGTCGGAAAAATGAACTGATCATCATCCAGCACGATCACGATGGACTGCTCGGCGGAAAACAGAAAGATCCCCATGGATTTGACACGGAAAAAATAATTGTCCTCTGCGGAATAATTCTTCGGATACTTGATGATGATGGCCGCGTGATTTTCTTCGAATTCGATACGGGGCGTCTCGTTCGGGTCGGTCGAGGAGATGAGAGTATGTTCATCCAGTCCGCACTGATCGATCAGATAGCGCCGTTCGGTTTCATCCGGCCGGTTGTAAACGCTGATCCGGGGAGTGCCCGGAGCATTCTGCACCAGTCTGCCGTTTTCAACAGAATATTTTTGCAGCATTTTTCCCTCCTTTTCTGCTCAGGAAGGCGGACAGGAGGGAAAACCCGTCCGCCTTCTACTTCCGTTTTCAGTTGTTTTTCCGGAAGGTCTCCATGAGATCGACCAGTTTCTGCACGCCTTCCAGCGGCATGGCATTGTAAATGCTGGCACGCAGACCGCCCACGGAACGGTGACCTTT
>JAZUCR010000450.1:0-5115 GCA_045639225.1 Victivallales bacterium | reverse complement strand
GAATCGGAGTGGAAATTTATCATAGGAGCAAGACCATGATTCGGAAATCCAACCGGGAAACCGGGAAAATACTCCGGTATCTGCTGCTGGTCGTTTTTTCGGCGGCGGCAAGCGCCTGCGTGGAACCGGAAAGCGGTTCCTATCACGATGCATCCATATACAAAGAGCCGATTTACAGCGAGATCGCCCACAAATCGTTTACTTATGAAGGTCCGCTGAGAAATCCGGTGATCGTGATCCACGGACTGCTGGGGGCCCGGCTGACCGACCGGAACGACGGGGAAAATGTGTGGGGAAATTTTTCCTACAGCTCGATTTCCGCCGGAGAGCATTTTGTCAAGCTGGCGCATCCGATGGAGCTGAACCGGCCGTTGAACGAGCTCCGCAATTCCATTCAGGCCTCCGGCGTGATGGATTATTCCGCGGTCCGGGTCATGGGAATGAATTTTTACATCAACAACTACGACATGCTGCTGGATCTGCTGGAAAAATGCGGATACCAGCCCGAGATCACGCCGCTGCCTTCCAACCGGCATTTTGCCTCGATGTTCATATTCTATTACGACTGGCGGCGGGATATTTCGGAAAACGCCTGCCGTCTCGCCGAGTTCATTCAGCAGAAAAAGAGCTATCTGCAGAAACGCTATGAAGCGATTTACCACCTCCGGAATTATCCGGTCAAATTCGATCTGATCGGCCACAGCATGGGCGGACTGCTGGCCCGTTATTATGCGATGTACGGCGGCAAGCTGCTGCCGGGAAAAAAACATGAACCGCGTCCGGTCACCTGGGCCGGAGCGCAGAATATCGGCAAGCTCATCATGATCGGCACACCGAATGCGGGCTATGTGGACACCCTGCTGGAGCTCAACCTCGGGTTGAGGCTGGTCTCGGCTGCTCCGGCCTATCCGAAGGCGCTGATCGGCACGTTTGTTTCTTATTATCAGATGCTGCCCGATCCCTCGTGCCGCGCAGTGCAGTTCGAAGACGGTTCGCCGGTGGATTATTTCGATCTCCGGACCTGGGAACGCTACAACTGGGGACTGCTGGATCCAGAACAGGATGTCTGGCTGCAACGGCTGCTCCCGAAAGTCACCGACCGGGCAGTCCGGCGCAAGATCGCACTGGACCATCTGGACAAATGCCTGACCCGGGCGAGACAGTTCAAAAAGGCCCTGCTGCCCGCGAAACTGCCGCCGCCCCCGCCCAAGTTGCAGTTCTATCTGATCGCCGGCGACGCGGTGCTGACCAATCAGATCCTTCAGGTCGACCGCAAAACCGGAGCGGTCAAGGTGGTGAAAACCGAGACCGGCGACGGCAAGATCCTCACTTCGAGCGCCGTATTCGACCGCCGCACGGGAAGTTCCTGGAAATGGCAGATGGATTCACCGATCCCCTGGCGGGCGGTTTATATTTTCCAGGGAGGACACATGGGCATCATGAACAGCCCGGTCTTTGCCTCGAATCTCAGCTACATTCTTGCATGCATCCCGTCTGAATGAGGTTTTCATCCATGGATCGATCCCCCCGCGAAACCTTGAAAACCGACAAGATCGGACTGAAGCTGCCCGGCGGCGGTTCACTGGACTTTTTCTACCATGAAACCGGAACCGGGACGCCGGTTCTTTTTCTGCATGAATTCGGCTGCGGGGCGGCTTCGTGGGAAAAGCTCCTGCCGCTGATGAATGACCAGCTGCGGTGCATCGCTCCGGATTTTCCCGGTTCCGGACTGTCCGACTGTCCTGCGGAGCTGATTCCGACGCCCGCCATGCTGATCCGGCTGACCGCCCAGTTCATCGAACGGCTGGATCCGGAGCGGTTCTTTCTGGTCGGTCACGGCATGGGCGGGGAAATCGCGCTCGGACTGCTCAAACTGCCGAAGATCCGCCGCCGGATCCGCGGCATTGCCGTGATCGCCTGCGGAGCGCTGGAACAGGACATTCCGTCTTACATCTCCAATATCGGCCATTCCTCGATGACCAAGCCGATCCTGAATCTGATCCATTCCGGATTTCTGATCCGCATGATCCTGAAATATGCGTATGCGGTCCATCATGACCCCGATCCGGAGTTGTGCAGACGTTACGCGGAAGCGCTGGACCAGCCGGGCCGGATCGAGACCCTGATCGCCTCGGCCCGGGCGTATGTCCGGCCGGGGATCCCTGCCGCAGCACCGGAAATCCCGCTGACCATCATCGCCGGCGATGAGGACCGCATTCTGTCTTATGAAGCGGCGGAACAGCTCCACCGGGCATTTCCGAGCTCCACGCTCAGTTTCCTTTCGGGCTGCGGACATATCCCGCAGGAAGAATGTCCGGCCGAAACCGCCGCTATTCTGAACCAGTTCATCTCCGGAGAAGAACCCAGTCTGCCGGAACAGACCGATCCCGCCTCGCGTAAAATGCGGCTCACGCGGCTGTTCGATTTCTGGCGGCCGGGCACCCTGTTCCTGATCGTGATTCTGAAAGTCCTGACCTTTTTCCGCTGGCTCGGCGTTCATGCCGGACAGCATTCCTGGCGCAAGATCAGCCGGTTTTTCCTGCAGCGGGAATATTCCAAATTCGCGATCGGTCAATTCCGGCTGAAGCTCGGTCCGGAATCAGCGTCATCCGATCCTGCCGAAAAAAGGCTCGAAACCAAACTCATGCAATGCCTGCTCGAGCGTCCGGAACTTCATGAAGCCTCGGAGCAGAGCTTTTTTTCCCGGCGAAGCCGAGGCAAGCTGTTCTGCGATCTGATGGTCGCTGAAACCGCGCCGGACGGTTCCCTGCGGAACCTGATCCCCCATTTCGATCCGCGTTATCCGCATCCGATCAAATTTACCGCGGAAGTCATCAGCACGGTCATTGCCGTGTATAACGAAAAGCGGCATCTTTCCGACATCCGGAGGCCGCGGGAGATCCGGCTCGAATGCAGGCGGCGGCTGAATCAGATCACCTCCTTCCGGCCGCGCAGCCGTCTGCTCATCCGGCGGATTTTCGACCGGGTCATGTCCGGCACTTTCCTGTTTTATGATGCCAGGCTGCCCGCTTCCGGGGAGGAACTCGACCGCATCCGGTTCACGCCCCCCGATCTGGGCGTATTCCGTCATCCGGGCTGGGGACAGACCAACATCATCTGCCGTCTGACAGCCGACGGCACGGAAGCGGATCTGTGGTGGCAGTTCAATCATGCCATGGCGGACGGCGCTCCGATGCAGGAACTGCTCGGCGACTTGAAAAAAGACTGGGGCGCAGCCGGGCCGCTCTATTTTCCGGCCTTGAACGGACTGGTCACTCCGCCTGTATTCCTGAACGGCAGAAACAGTCTTTTCCGGGCATGTTTCTTCGCCGACTTCACCCCCCTGCTCCGGCTGCGGTCTTCGCTCAACCGCATGTGTGCCCAGCAGATGAACGGAAAAGCATCGTTTGCCGCCCTGCTGATGTGGGGAATGGCGCGGCATCCCTATTTCCGCGACCGGAAAATCCTGCTGCCGGTGGACTGCCGCACTCCGGACGGCAAACGCCAGCTCGGACTGCTGATCACCCGTCCCGACCGGTTCGACCGGGGCGATTCGCCGCTGGATGATTTCTGTTCCTTCCAGGCGGATGTCAACCGTCTGCTCCTGGAGATCCGGACCGGGCGGGCGGAAACCAGCGAAATGCTTTCGCTGTTCGGCATGCTGCATCCGTTCTTCTATCATTTCACCGCGAAAGTTTATCCGTATGCCCTGCAGGAAATGCTCGGGACAGTCGGGATCTCCATCATTTCAGGAGCGGAAGTTTTTGTCAGTCCGCAGACCGATATTCAGATCAACGGTTTTCTGGCGCTCGGCTCGGCACTGATCGAAACGCGGGACAACCGCCGCGCCGGTTCGGTCTGCATCAGTGGAACGAGGGAGCAGATCCGCATGTATCACGAGGCACTGTCTCAGCTGATCCGCGACCTGCCCCATCTGCTGGAACGTCCGGGTGAAATCTGAACTGGAAATCCGGGAAAAAATCCCGATCGAACTGGTCGGATTGGAACACATACCCGTCATCGGAAAATAAAACAGGGGACAGGAAATGAAAAAGACGAAAGTATTGTTTGTCGGGGCGCATCATGAAGAAATCGAGGCGGAATGCCCGAATCTGGCGGCCGGTCTGGCCATGGCCGGCTGCGACGTGACGATTCTGAATCCGGTCGGGGGCTGGAACTGGACTTATATCCGCTCCCTCGGGGAAGGCGCCAGGGAACGGATCCTGGCCAATTCCGAAGCTGCGGCAAAAGAGCTTGGAGTCCGCAAGATCGTCTGGGATTATCCGGTATCGAGACTGGAAAAGCATAAAGCGGAACTGATGGAACAGCTGGCGGATTTCGTGCTGGAACTGAACCCTGAAATCGTTTTCATGCATTGGCCGGAAGACTGTCATCCCGACCATCGTTTCATCGCCAAACTGACGGCGCATGTGCTGCGGACCGCTCCGGGGATCTCGGAAAAGCTGTATCCCGATTACCGGGTGGCGGAAGAGATCTACGCTTTCCAGACCGGGGTCGGACAGGCTTACGGTTTCGTTCCCGATCTGCTGGTCAGGACCACGCCGGAAACGATGGAGCGTTCGGACCGGGCAATCGACTGTTTCGCCTCGACGCACAAGGACACGGCATTCTGGAAAGCGAGTTTCCATGCCAAGGCGGCTTACTGGGCGAACCATACGCCGGAACATACCCCGGCAGAAACGTTGAAATTCCTGGGGCCGAAGCTGCCGCTGGACGGTTTTCTGCTGAAAAAGATCCTCGGGGATCTGGTGGTCGCCGCGCCCTTCGACCGGCTGATCTACAATTCGGCCTTCCAGTGGTGAAAACCGGAACCGGTTTCAGCGCAACGGATATTGCAATACCGAAAAATCCATGTATATTATCGAGGAATTCGGGAATATCTGTTGAAATATCTGGAGTCTGACGCGTGAAAATCGCTTGTGTCATACCTCATTACAACCATGCGGCGACCGTGACGGGCGTGGCCGCCGGTGCACGGAAATATCTGGACGATGTCCGCGTGATGGACGACGGCAGCACCGTCCTGCCCGACAATTTCGAGACAGAATTGAACGAGCTCCAGGTGAAACTGATCCGACATGAGCGAAATCTCGG